>CAZPNB010000377.1:0-2982 GCA_964587305.1 uncultured Spirochaetales bacterium
GGTCGCGAAGCTCCGCCTGCAGATCCTGGCCAGCTACTTCAACGGCAACTCACCCAACGGTCAGTTCTTCCAGCGCCGAATCGAGTACGTCGGGGTGGGCGCGCACTTCCATTTCTGAGCGGGCCGACCACTTCGCCGGCGAGCTACAGACTTTCGAGCCAGGCCTCGTCGGAGCCAGCCTCGAGGTCCTCGAACAACCAGGTCGACAGATAGCGATCGCCGGTGTCGGGCAGCATCACGAGCAGGGTCGTGCCCGGCGCCGCGTCGCGCGCGATCTGGAGACCGGCGGCGAGCGTCGCCCCGGCGGAGATCCCGACGAAGATGCCCTCCTCGGCGGCGAGCCTCCGCGCGCACACACGCGATTCGTCTTCCGTCACCGGAACCAGCCGGTCGTGCACCTTCGGGTCGAGCACGTCGGGCAGGAAGTCGGGCGTCCAGCCCTGGATCTTGTGCGGCTTCCATTCCTTGCCGCCGAGCAGCGAGGCCACCTCGGGCTCGGTCGCGATGATCTTCACCTCGGGACGCGCGGCCTTGAGCACCTGCCCGGCGCCGGTCAGGGTTCCGCCGGTGCCCCAGCCGGTGACCCAGTAGTCGAGGCGGCGGTTCGCGAAGTCGCGCAGGATCTCGGGCCCGGTCGTGTTGCGGTGATAGTCCGGGTTGGCGGGGTTCTCGAACTGGCGCGCGAGGAACCAACCGTACTTCTCCGCCAACTCCTCGGCCCTTCTCACCATGCCGCTGCCCCGCTCGGCGGCCGGCGTGAGGATCACCTTCGCGCCCATCGCGCGCATCACCTTGCGCCGCTCGATCGAGAAGGTCTCGACCATCGTCGCGACGAAGGGATAGCCGCGCGCCGCGCACACCATCGCGAGCGCGATGCCGGTGTTTCCCGACGTGGCCTCCACCACGGTCTGACCGGGCTTCAACAGGCCGCGCCGCTCCGCGTCGGTGACGATCGCGTAGGCGAGCCGGTCCTTCACCGAGCCACCCGGGTTGAACGCCTCCACCTTGACGAAGATCTCGATGCCCGGAGGCGCGATGCGATTGAGACGCACCACGGGCGTGTTTCCGATCGTGTCGAGAATGCTGTCGTAGATCATCGCGAGCCCTCCGGGTTGCTTCGCGCTCCGCTCGGCTCGCCGACGCGGAGCAGCTGTTTTCCGAGATTCGCGCCCGAGAACAGCCGCAGGAACGTCCGCGGGGCGTTCTCGATCCCCTGCTGGACATCCTCGCGGTGCGCGATCTGCCTCTCGCCAACCCACTCGGCGAGCTGGGCGGTGCCCTCGCCGAAGCGCTTTGCATAGTCGAGAACGATCAGCCCCTCGATGCGGCCGCGCTGGCGCACGATATTCATCAGATTGCGAGGGCCGGGGGGAGGCTCCTTTTCGTTGTAGCCGGAGATGCCACCGCATAGCACGATCCGGGCGCGCAGCGCGATGCGCGCCAGCACCGCGTCCAGGATCTCGCCGCCGACGTTGTCGAAGAAGACGTCGATGCCGGCGGGGCACAGCGCGGAGAGGCGCGCGGCCACGTCCTCGGACTTGTAGTCGATCGCCGCGTCGAGGCGCGCCGCATCGAGCAGCCACGCGCATTTCTCCGCGCCGCCGGCGATGCCGATCACGCGACTGCCGCGGACGCGCGCGATCTGCGCGGCCACCGAGCCGGTCGCGCCGGCGGCACCCGACACCACCACCGTCTCGCCCGGCATCGGCCGGCCGAGATCGAGCATGCCGAAGTAGGCGGTGAGACCGGTGATGCCGAGCACGCCGAGCGGCCAGGTGAGCGGAGTTCCGTCTGGAATCAGCGTCGCGCGTCCGCCGCCGGATACGGCGTACTCCTGCCAGCCAAACAGGCCCTGCACGAAGCCGCCCACCGGAAACGCCGGGTTATCCGACTCGACCACCTGCCCGACAGCGCCGCAGCGCATGACCTCGCCGAGCCCCACCGGCGGCAGGTAGCTCGGGCGATCCTCCATCCAGCCGCGCATCGCCGGATCGAACGAGAGGTAGAGATTGCGGACCAGGATGTCACCCGCGCCGGGAACCGGCGCCGGCCCCTCGCGGAGCTCGAAGTCCGCCTCGCCTACCATGCCGACGGGGCGCTTCGCGAGTAGCCATTGGCGGTTGGTACGAGTGGTCATGGGGGCCTCCGAAGCACGCACCTCGGCAGCGACCTGCCGGTGGCCGTGAAGCTAACCCGTCAGTGTGCCGGCCGCAGGTGAGTCCGGGCGCGGCAAGATCGCGCCACCCACGGGCTCACCCGCTGGCACCCGCACCGCCTCTCACCCATTTCAGACCCGATCACGGGCAACCGTGAGCTCCGTTCCGCCGCTCGCCAGCGGGTTCTCTCGAGGTCGGCGCGCTAGTCGCTGTGGAAGCCCGCATCCGATACCTCCGCCGTGCGAAGCGTGTTCGACGGCTCTTCCACTTTCAAGCAGACCGCCACGTGCCTGGCGTGCGGCTCGAATCCAAGATTCAGCGCGATCGATCCCGGTGACGCAAGGACTCAACACCGCGATGTGCTCCTCCGTCGGGCGCCTCAGCGAGCGGTGAGCTCCAGCACCGTCGGCTCCGTCATCCGGAACACGCTCATCACGCGCTGCATGAAGCCGTACTTCTGCTTGAAGCCCTCCTCCACACGCGCGGCGATCGCGGGGTCGTTCGGCTCGCGGGCCGCGACCGCGAACTCGTCCTCTGCCACGCACAGCGCGACGTCCGACCCGCGCCGGATGTTGGCGAGCCAACGCGAGTCGTTGGTGCGGACGTAGCCGTGACCGTCGAACGCGACGATCCAGACGCTGGTCTCGCGCAGCTCCCCATTCTCATCGCGGGTGACGACCTCGATCACTTCCTTGTCCTGGAAGCGCTGCCAGGACGAGGACGTGGTCGAGGTCCTCACCCACGACGAGGACGGGCAGCTGCGCGAGACCAGCGTCTGGATCGTCGCGTTCGACGGGCATGGCTACGTGCGGACTAACGACTCGCG
>CAZPNB010000378.1:0-5656 GCA_964587305.1 uncultured Spirochaetales bacterium
CCGAGCACCTGGATCGCGGCGTCGGCCGCGCGCTTGCCGACCTGGCTCGCGAACAGCTTGGTCGCGTCGGCGTCGAGCCGCTGTCCGGTGGCGGCGAGGTCGATCCGGCGCGCGGTGTCGTAGACGAAGGTCCGCGCGGCGCGGTACTCCGCGAACGTCTCGGCCAGGTAGCGCTGGATCTGCCCGTGCTCGCGCAGCGGCACGCCAAAGGTCTTACGTTCGTTCGCGTAGTCGATCATCACGCGCAGGCACCGGCGGGCGATCCCCGTCGACATCGCGGCGAGCGTGAGCCGCTCGATCTCGAGGTTGCGCATCATCGCGCGCGTGCCCTCGCCTTCTCCGCCGAGGCGGTTGGCGATCGGCACGCGCACGCCGTCGAACACCAGCTCGGACGTGTTGCTGGCGCGCATCCCGAGCTTGTCGCTCCACTTCTGTCCGAGCCGGAAGCCGGGCATGCCGCGCTCGACCAAGAACGCGCTGATCTCCCTCGAGCCGGTGCGCGCGTACACGACGAACGCGTCGCCCAGCGTGTGCTCGTCGACGCCGCCGTTGGTGATGAAGGTCTTGGTCCCGTCGAGGACGTAGACGTCGCCGTCGCGCCGGGCCCGCGACGCCATCCCGAGCACGTCGGTGCCGGCACCCGGCTCGGTCATGCACATGCCGCCGATCCACTCGCCCGAGGCAGCCTTCGGCAGCACCCGCTTGCGCTGCACGTCGTTGCCGTTGACGTTGACGTTCTGCGCGAACAGGATCCCGTGGGCGAGCACCGCGAGCGCGAATCCGGGGTCCGAGGTCGACAGCGCCTCGCACACCTGCACCGCAGCAACCGCGTCGAGCCCGGCGCCCCCGTACTCCTCGGGCAGCGTCACGCCGAGGATCCCGAGCTCGCCCGCGCGGCGGAATAGCGCGTGGTTGAAGACTTCGCGCCGGTCATGCTCGGCTGCCTGCGGCTCCACCTCGCGGGCGACGAACGCGTCGAGCGTCCCGGCGAGCAGCGCGTGCTCGGGGGTCGGAGCGAACAGATCGAGGTCAGCCGGCGCCGCCATTGCAGGCGCAGTCTACCGGTTGAAGCGGGGCGTCGCCGCGGCGCGGCCGAGCAGCTCAGGCGATCAGCGTCCTCGTGACGAACGCCGCGATCGCCTCCCGGTCGCTCGTACGCGTGGCGTGGAAGATCATGCCCATGTCGGGAAGCAATTGATAGGCGGTCTCGGCCTCGAGCGAGAGGCGTCCGATCCGCGGCAGCTCGAAGGAGAGGTCGACGCGGCCGCCCAGCGCCAGCGGCTCGGGGCTGCGCACCAGGCAACCGTTCTCCGACAGCGAGAGCATCGCGGAGATCCATTCCTTGCCATCGCAGCGACAGCGGGCCGGCAGGTGCGTCGGCACGCGCGGCGTCGAGCGCGGGTTCTCCTCGGTGAGCTGCTGGATCAGGCGATACAGCTCGTGCATTCCCACCGGCCGCTTCACCGCTCCGGCGATGCGCGTATCCGCGCCGGTCGCCCCGTGACGCCCTGTCACCAGGATGATCGGAATCGAATCGCCTTCGTCGGGGATCTCGGCGAGCTGGCGCTCGTCGAGCAGGCGCACCAGCGGGCGCATGCCATTCAGCTCGGTGATCGACGCGACCTCGTCGGGGAGCAGGACCAGGTAGCCGAGCTTTCCGAGGATGACCCGCGTCATCGGCGCGTACGCCTCGGGGCCGGCGTGGCTGATCAGGACGCGCTTCGGCAGGGGCGATTCCATCCACTGCTCCATCGGCAGCTCGCGAGGTCAGGTTGAGGCGGCGCGATTTCGCCGGGAGCCGGTAGAATTGCGCGGTGACTGGAGCACACCTCGCTCGGTTCCTGATCCGTCACCGCTCCCGGATCGAAGCGCTCTTGAGCGCGCAGCTCGGGGCCGCGGCACCGCCGCCGGCGAGCGCGGAGGCCGAGCTGCTGCGCCGGTTCCGGAGCTGCGCGGCCGCCTCGCTGGCCACCGGCCGGCCGCCAGAGCCCGCCCTCGAGGGTGTGCGGGTGCACGACCGGCGCGCCGCCGCGCTGCTCGATGGGTGGATCGACGCCGCCGCGCAGGCGGGCGCTCCGCACGGCGACGCGATCGAGGCCGCGCTGCGCCCGCTGCAGCAGGCGTTCGTCGGGCGACTGCGCCAGACGGAGGGCACGCGCCGCACCCGCGGCGCGCCCCGCGCGAAGCGTCGTGCGGTGGTCGCGGCAATCGACCGGGTCGCCGACGGCTTCCTCGCCGTCGACGCGAACTCGGGTCGAATCGTCGACGCGAACCCTGCCGCCGGCGCGCTGCTCGGAGTCGCGCGCGACGCGCTGCTCGGCGTGGACGCGATGGTCTTCGTCCCCTCCGAGCGCCAGGCCGCCTGGTGGATCGAGCTCGACGCGATGACGGAGGGCTGCGAGCCGCGCCGCTTCGAGGCCAGTCTGCAAGACGCTCACGGCCGCGAGATCCCGGTGCAGTGCAGCATCACCCGCTTCTCGGCGCGCGAACAAACGCTGGCGCTGGTGCTCGCGCGGCCGCGTTAGCCAGCGTAGGGCGGATTAGCGCAGCGTAATCCGCCATTCTCGTGAACGTGGCGAGTTGGCGGATTACGGCCTTTGGCCTAATCCGCCCTACGAGAGCCGCGCGCGCAGAAAATCGACCGTCCGCCGCCAGGCCATCGCGGCGGCTTCGGGCCGGTACGCGTCGGGCCGGGTGTCGTTCATGAACGCGTGGCCGGCGCCGGGCACCACGATGATCTCGGATTCCGCCGCGACACCCGCGAGCGCGCGCTCGAGAGCGCGCACATCGTCTCGGGGAATCAGCGCATCGTCCTCGCCGAAGAACGCGAGCAATCGGCAGCGCAGCCCGCCCGCCATCGCGAGCGGCTCGCGCGGCTTGCGCGCTGGGTCGAGGCCAGCGGGGTCGTGCAGGATGCCGTGGGCGTGCGAGAGCAGGCCGTAGAACGGCACCGCGGCGGCGAAGCCCAGGTCGGCGCAGCCGGCCATCAGCGCGTACATGCCGCCCATGCAGAACCCGACCACGCCCACGCGGCCGTTGGTCTCCGGGCGCGCGGCGAGGAAACGGGCGCCTGCGCCGAGATCGGCGAGCACCTGCGGGTCCGAGAGCGCGCGAATCCACGCGCCGGGATCCTCGATCTTCGTCGGCGGCGCGCGGCGGTACAGGTCGATCGCGAGCACCGCGAAGCCCTCGCCTGCGAAGCGGGTGGCGAGGTCGCGGGTGTGGGCCGAGAGCCCCCAGACGTCGTGGATCATCACGATGGCGGGCGAGGTCCCGGTGTCGGGAGTCGCCAGGAAGCCCAGCTCGACGTCGGACGTCTTCATGCGATCACCTCACTTTGTCGACGCGGAAGCCGTAATCGCGCAGCAGGAACGGAATGCCGCGCTCGCCGACCATGTGCCCGGCGCCTATCACCACGAAGCGCAGCTTGCCGTCGCGAGCCAGGCTGGCGAGGCGCTGAGTCATGCTCTCGCTGCGCCCGAACAGCAGGCGCTCGAAGTAGCTGGCGAGCTCGGGAGACAGGGCCATCGACCGATAGATGATCCGCTCCAGCTCGGCGTCATCGCCGCGCGCCCAGGCGCGGACGAGGCCCTCCGTGCTGTTGCGGGCGCCCCGGACGTCCTCGAGCGTGTCCCTGAGCAGCCGCTGCTGCGTCCGTGCCGGGAGCCACGAGAGGATCTGCATCTGCGACTCGGCCGTCTCGAGCCCGATCACCGGCTTCGACCGGGCGGCCCGGCTCGCGAAGTGGAGATCGACTCCGTAGGCCGGATCGAGGCCAACGCGCTGCGCCTCGCGCGACTCGATCTGCTGCGCGACGAACCAGGGCTGCATCTGGAGGTAGGGAGCGAGCGAGTCGCCCCGCGACTCGAAGTAGCGCGCCAGCTCGGAGATCACGTCCGGAGAGACCCGGTCGCGCAGCGTCGCCGGGGGCTCGATCAGCGCGTAGCGCTGCGCGAGCCGATTCGTCGCCTCGGGTGCGAGCTCCTCTGCGCCGACCTCGAGCACCAGCTCGTCGGAGCGGGTGAATGCCTCGTCGACGGCGGCCGGAAAGCGCAGCATCGAGCGACGGCCCAAGTGCACCGAGCCGAGCAGATAGAACGCCTCGTCGCCGTCCGAGCGCACGGCGCGCCACAGCGTCGGCGTGCTATGCGGCGGGGCGGCAGCACCGCGTTCCGCCGCGGGCAGTGACGCCGCGACGAGCGGCACCGACAGGGCCACCGCGAGCCAGAGCGGTGCCCGGGCGACCACCCGGTCAGACCGGATCGCGCACCGCTTCGAGCAGCGCCTTCACGCGGTCGTTCGTGATCTGCCCGGCGTGGGTGAGCATCGCGCTGCGGGTGATCTCGTCGTCGAGATCGAGCACCAGCTCGCTCTTCGGCACCAGGTGCTTGACCAGCGTCACGACGTTCTTGGCGTACATCTGGCTGGCGTGGGTCGGGACGTCGCTCGCCAGGTTCGCGCCGGGCAGGATGCGGACACCGTGCGCGGTGGTGGGACCCGACGGGTCGGTACAGGCGCAGTTGCCGCCATTCTCGGACGCCAGGTCGATGATCACCGAGCCCGGCTTCATTCCGCGCACGGCGGCTTCGTCGATCAACAGCGGCGCGGGTTGCCCCGGCACCAGCGCAGTCGTGATCACGACGTCGCTCTTCTCGAGCTTCTTGCCCAGCGCGGCGCGTTGGCGCTGGTAGAACTCCTCGCTCTGCGCCACCGCGTAGCCACCGGCATCCTGCGCGGCGCCGGTGTCGAGATCGAGCTCGATGAAGCGGGCGCCGAGGCTCTGCACCTGTTCGGCGACCACCGGCCGGGTGTCGTAGGCCTCGACGATCGCGCCGAGTCGCCGCGCGGTCGCGATCGCCTGCAGGCCGGCGACCCCGGCACCGATCACGAACACGCGCGCCGGCTGGATCGTGCCCGCCGCGGTGACGAGCATCGGGAAGATCCTCGGGAGCGTGAGCGCGCCGAGCAGCACCGCGCGGTAGCCGGCGAGGTTGGCCTGCGACGACAGCGCGTCCATCGACTGCGCGCGGGTGATGCGCGGCAGGAGCTCCAGCGCGAACGCGGTGGTGCGTCGCTGCGCGATCTGCCGGGCCACCGCGGGCGCATCGAGCGGGCGCAGGAAGCCGACGTAGGCGGCGCCTTCCCGGAGGCCGGCGATCTCGACCGCGCTCGGGGGCTGGACCTTGAGGACCAGATCCGCGCCCAGCGCTTCCTCCGCGCCGGCGACCAGCCGTGCACCCGCTTGGCCGTAGCTCGCATCGTCGAAGCCGGCGGCGGTTCCGGCGCCGGCCTGCACAACCACCTCGATGCCGTCCCGCACCAGCGTGCGCGCTGCGTCGGGCGTCAGCGCGACTCGGCGCTCACCGGGCGCCGTCTCCGCGGGTACACCGGCGATCAAGGGAGGAGCCCCTTCACGGCGGCGGGCAGGTCCTCCGCGACGCGCACGATCGGGATGCCGGTCTGCACGTTCTGGTGCATCTCGGCGATCGCGCGTGGCAGATCTTCGAACTTGTAGATCTCGCGGTGGACGGTCGGGCGGAACACGCTGCCGTACAGCTCGGTGGCCGCGCTGCACGCCTCGACCGTCTCGTAGTGGATATGATCGAGCGTGATCTGACGAACGGAGAGGTTCGCCGAGTTGTAGTTGCAGGCGGTG
>CAZPNB010000379.1:0-9660 GCA_964587305.1 uncultured Spirochaetales bacterium
GACAGCGCGAGATAGTCGCCGCCCGGCACGACGCGGCAGCCGATCGTGTCGCCGCGATAGACGTAGAGCCACGCCAACGCGGAACCGTCGGGGCCCGCGACCCCCTGCTGCACGCGCTCGAAGCTCGCGCCCTCGTAGCGGTCGAGCGCGTCCAGCAATGGATCGCGGTGATCGGCCGCGATCGCGTACAGGTCGCCCCGCACGCGTTCGCCCGCCGCCTGCGCCGGCACCAGGCCCGGAAACGCGCCGAGGTCGACGAGCCGTCCCGGGACGCTCGCGGACCAGAGCCAGGTCACGCGGCCGGTCAACAAGTCGTGCATCGGCGCGCCGCGGCGCAGGGTTCCGTACGCGAACAACCTCATTTCTGCCTTACACTCCCGCCCGTGTGGAAGGCCCTGCGCCGGATCGGACTCGCGCTGTTCCTGTCGCTGCTGCTCGGCATCGCACTCGGCGTCGCGCTGCGCCTGCGCCTCGAACGGCCGACGGTCTACGTCGGGGACGCGGCAAGTCGCGCGCAGCGGGGCGAAGCCCTGCGACGACCCTCGAGCGCGGCATCAGCGAGCGATGCCGATCCACTCGACGTCGGCGACGCCGGCGCGGTGGTTGGCGACACGCGCCATCACGAACAGCAGGTCGGATAGCCGGTTCAGCAGCGCGATACAGCTCGGGCTGACCGCCTCCGTGCGCGCGAGCTCGACACAGCGCCGCTCGGCGCGCCGGCACACGGTGCGCGCGACATGCAACGCCGCGGCCGCAGGCGTGCCTCCCGGCAGCACGAACCGTTGCAGCGGCGCGAGCTCGGCCTCGAATCCGTCGATCCGGTGCTCGAGCTCGTCGACGTCGGCGGGCGTGGGCTCGGGCACGCCGCTCTTCGCCCGGTGCTCCGCGTCGGGGGCGGCGAGCGCGCCGCCGAGCGCGAACGAGAGCGCCTGGAGCCGTGCCACCAGCTCGCGCAGATCGCGCTCCGCCGTCGCCGCGGCGACGACGCCGAGCGCGGCGTTCAGCTCGTCGACGGCGCCGTAGGCCTCGACGCGCAGCGCATCCTTCGCGACGCGACCGCCGCCGAACAGATCCGTCTGCCCACCGTCGCCGCGGCGGGTGTAGACCTTCACCGCGACAGCACCTCGTCGAGCCGGCGATCGAGCTCGGGGTCCAGCGGCGCCGCGAGCAACGCCGGGCGTACCGCCGCCCGCCGCGTCGCGCGGCGGAGGAACCACGCGACGATCCCGCCACCCGCCAGAAAGACCACCACCGGAAGCACGTAGGCCACGATGCCGAATCCCTCCGCCTTCGGCGCCGAGCGGAGCACGTTGCCGTAGCGCGCGTAGAGCTCGTCCTCGACGTCCGCTCGCGTGCGACCCGCGGCCGCCTGCACGACGATCCACATCCGCAGACTCGCCGCGTCGGGCGACGGACAATCGGCCAGCGAGCGCCCTGGGCAGAACGGGCTCATCAACTCGTTCGCGACGTCGTAGGCCCAGTCCGTCGGCGCCTCGGCGGCGGACGCACCCGCCGCCAGCAACAGCAGCAGCGCGGCGGTGAGCGCTCGCGCTGCGGGGGCGATGCCAATCGCTTCGCGCCGAGTTCGGGGTCGCGACGTCATGCTTCGTCCTCCGCCGATCCAGAGTAACCCAGGATCCGATCGGCCAACGCGGCGAGCGCGCGTCCAGCCTTCGTGCTCGCGCCCGCGCCGGAGACGTAGGGCCGGCCCGCGTCGGCGGCGCGCGCGAGCGCCGGATCGAACGGGATCTGCGCGATCACGTCGATCCCCATCGCGGCGAAATACCGCTCGGGCGGGGCCTCGCGAAACAGCGCTCCCTCGGCACCGCACGCGTCGCAGACGGCGCTCGCGAAGTTCTCGACCAGCCCCACCACCGGCACACGCGCCTCGAGCGCGCGGCGCAGCGAGCGATCGACGGCGAGCAGCGCGACCTCGGTGGGGATCGTCACCGCCAGCGCCACGACGCGCGGCGGCAGCCAGCGCACGAGCGCGGGCAGCCGGTCGGAGCCCGGCGCGAGGTCGATCACCAGGCAATCGAGGTCGCCCCAGGCGGTGCGCCCGATCAGGTCGGCGAGCGCCGCCTGCTCCATCGCGCTGCGCCAGGTCGCGTCCGAGCCGTCCGGTCCATCCCAGTCGAGCGCCTGATTGCCCTGCAGGAAGAAGTCCATGCTCTGCACCGCAAGACCGGCCGGGCCGGCGATCGGGCGCAGCCGTTCGTCGGCGCCGATCCGCACCGGCTGACCGCGCAGCCCGAGCATCTTCGCCACCGAAGGGCCGTGGAGGTCGGCGTCGAGCAGGCCGACGCGGCGACCGCGAAGGCCCAGCGCCACCGCCAGGTTGACGGCAACCGCGCTCTTGCCGACGCCGCCCTTGCCGCTCATCACCGCGACGATCCGCGCGACGCCGGCCAGCGCGCGGTGCGCGCGAGCCCGAACCTCGTCCACGTCCTCGAGCAGCTCGGGATGTGCGGGTCCGGTCGATCTTTGCTTCGGCTTCGCCTCGCTCCGCATGCCTCTGGGCGCTTGCCGGTTCACTTCTCGTCGAGCGGCCAGGTGAGCTGCTCGGGCGTGCCCTCGCTGCGTCGCGGGCTGACACCGTGGCGCGGCGGCTCGGCGACGACGCGCGAACCCGGCTCGATCGACTGCGTCAACCACACGTTGCCGCCGATCACGCTGCCGCGACCGATCACGGTGTCGCCGCCGAGGATCGTCGCACCCGCGTAGATCGTGACCTCGTCTTCGATCGTCGGATGGCGCTTGCGGCCGCGCAGCGACTCACCGTGGCGCGGCGCGAGCGCGCCGAGCGTGACGCCCTGGTAGATGCGCACGTCGTCGCCGATCTCGGTCGTCTCGCCGATCCCGACGCCGGTGCCGTGGTCGATGAAGAAGCGCCGGCCGATCCGCGCGCCCGGGTGGATGTCGATGCCCGTCTGTTGGTGCGCGTGCTCGGACATCATGCGCGGCAGGATCGGCGCGCGCAGCCGGTGGAGCTCGTGCGCAATCCGGTGGACTGTGATCGCGCGGACCGCCGGATACGCCGCGACGATCTCACCGAAGCCACGCGCGGCCGGGTCGCCGCGGAAGGCGGCTTCGACGTCCTCGTCGAGCCGGGCGCGGATCTCCGGGAGACACGGCAGGAACGCCTCGACGATCGCCCGCGGCTCGCACCCACCAGAAGGACACACGGTGGACAACAGGTCGTGTAGACGCTGAGCGAGCTGCGGGATCTCGGAGCGCAGCGCCGAGCGCTCGCGTTGCATCAGCACGAGGTGCTTGCAGCGGTCGACCCACTCCCCGACATCGCTGGGCGGGGGCAAGCCCTCGCGCGCCGCCTGGCCGAGCGCGCTCTCCTCGCCACCGGCCAGCCCGGAGACGGCGCGCTCGAGAACGTCGGGATCGATCGTCGGATCGGCGGACATGCGCAGGACCGAAGGCTTCCCGGAGGACAAGGACGGACTCCTGAGGGCGCGAATCGCCAGTCTAGCGCGCTCCGCGCTTGAGGCCCCCGTGGGTCGGTGGTAGGTTCCGTGGCGATCGGACCGGCGTGGACCCCTCCTCCAATACTCACCTGTCATCCGGCTCGATCGCGCAGCGGGGTTTGCCCGCCGCGTGAACGTCGCGCGCGCCGAAATGGCGCGCGGCCGCGGGGTCCAACGCTTGATCGAGCCGAGGGTCGAGGCGCCGGTCGACACGGGAGAGGTCTACAGCCACTCGCGTCTGTCGGCGTTCGAGAGCTGTCCGCAGAAGTTCCAGTACCGCTACCTGTGGAAGATCCCCGCCGAGAGTGAGTCGATCGAGGGCTTCGTCGGCAAGCGCGTGCACGAGGTGCTCGAGCGCCTGTACCGCGCCGCCGAGGGCGGCGGGGTGCCGTCGCTGCCGAAGGTGCTGTGGCGCTTCCAGCAGCTCTTCGAGGCCGCCTACGACTCGAACCGGGTGCGGATCGTGCGCGACGGAACACCGCTCGGCTTCTACCGGGAGATCGGCGAGAACTGCCTCGCGAACTACTACCACGAACGGTATCCGTTCGACCGCGACGAGACGCTCGCGCTCGAAGAGCAGGTCCGCTTCGACCTCGATGGCGGCGGACGCTACGCGATCCAGGGCTTCGTCGACCGGATCGCGCGCTCGCGCGACGGCGCGATCGAGATCCAGGACTACAAGACCTCGGCGCGCCTGCCGAGCCAGGCGCAGGTGGACGAGGATCGGCAGCTCGCGCTGTACCAGATCGGCGTCGGCACGCGCTTCGGCGCGGAGCGACCCGTCCGCCTCGTCTGGCACTATCTGCGCCAGCGACGCACGCTCGTGTCGACGCGCACGCCCGAGCAGCTTCGCGCGGTCGGCGGCGAGACGCGGGCGCTGATCGACCGCATCCGCAGCGAGACGGTGTTCGCTCCGAAACCGAGTGCACTCTGCGGCTGGTGCGAGTACCGCGAGGGCTGTCCGGCGAGCCCGGCGCGGCGCGAGGATCGGCCCGCGTACGCAGCGCGCAGCGAGGTGCGCACAGCGCGGCCGCCGCACGCGCGACCCGCGGCTGCGGCCGCTGCGGGTCAGCTCGCGTTCAGCTTCTCGTAGAGCTGGAACGCAAGCGCACGCAAGTTGCGCGCAGCGAGCCGAAGGCGAGTGAAGACCATCGGGAGTGCGCGCGCAGCGAGGCGCTAGCCGAGCGAAGTCGAAAAGACTAGCTTGCGACGATGGGTTTGAGAGTCGAACGCATCCCGACGCTGGGCGACAACTATACCTATCTGCTGGTCTGCGAGGAGTCGGGAGAGGCCGCGGTCGTCGACGCGCCCGAAGAGGCCCCGGTGGTCGCGCGAGCGAGCACGCTCGACGTCCGTGTCACCGTGATCCTGTCGACCCACCACCACTACGATCACTCCCAGGCGAATCCCGGCCTGGCGAAGCGCTACGACGCCCCGGTCTACGGCCACCGCTCCGACGAGGGACGCCTGCCCGGCCAGACCCATGGTCTCGAGGAAGGCGACACGGTGAACGTCGGCCACCAGCAGGCGCGGATCCTGTTCATCCCGGCCCACACCCGTGGCCACATCGCCTACGTCTTCGACGACGCAGCGGCCGTCTTCTGTGGCGATACGCTGTTCGCCGCCGGCTGCGGGCGCTTGTTCGAGGGCACGCCCGACATGATGTACACGGCGCTGTGCGAGAAGCTCGCCGCGCTGCCCGACGCGACGCGCGTCTTCTGCGGGCACGAGTACACCGCGAGCAACCTGCGCTTCGCCGCCCACGTCGAGCCCGAAAACTCCGCGGTGAAGGCGATGGCGCAGCGGGTCGCCGCGATTCGTGCGAACTCCGCGGCCGACTGGCACGACGCGGTGCCGGACGAGATGACGATCCCGTCGACGATCGGCGACGAACGCGCGACGAACCCGTTCATGCGCAGCGCCAACGCCGCCGAGCTCGGCCGCCGCCGCGCGGAGAAGGACTCGTTCTGAGCCTCGCGCCGGAACCGCCCGCGGGCGCTGCCGTCACGACGATCCACCACGCGGTTCCGTTCTACGAGACCGATGCGATGGGCATCGTGCACCACTCGAATCACGTGCGGTACTTCGAGCTGGGCCGGATCGGCTGGCTCCAGCAGCACGACCAGCCCTACGAGCGCTACGTGGCGAGCGGTCTCCACTTCGCGACGACGCGCGTCGAGGTCGACTATCACCGCCCGGCGCGCTTCGCGGACGTGGTGGAGATCACGGTCTGGGCAGAGGCGGTGCGCCGCGCGTCGCTGCGGATGGCGTATGTGCTGCGCGTCGCCGGCGAGATCATCGCGACCGGCGCGACCGATCACGCGGCGGTCAACGACACGGGCAAGGTGTGCCGGCTGCCCAAGCCCCGCCGCGCGGCGCTGCTCGCGCTGGTGGGGAAGGCGAGCAGTAGTTAGTTCCTGTTGCGCGCCCGATCGCTGAACTGAAAACGGCCTCGAATCCTAGGATTCGGGGCCGTTTTCGTGGGACTTGAGGCGAAGCGGCCACTTGCGGATTGCGCTTAGACGGCGACACTCGCCGGTGCAATAAACCCAAGCTCCTCCGCTAGGCAGTCCGCTTGCGTCCCAAGTTCGAAGCTCAAGGCGAGTTCGCGTTTCTCACATCGAACCTGAAGCTGACCCGGGAATACTACGCCAAGTACGAGGCCATCTCCAAGATCCTGGATGCGAATGGCGAGATCCTGGATCTGGCCCATCGCGATCTGCGTTGCGCGCTGATCACATCGAACGAATCGCGGCCGGCGCGGGTTCGATTCACCACGGAGCACGTGCTGCGCCTGCTGCTCGTGCAGTCACTGGAAGGGCTGTCCTTGCGGCAGACCGTGGTCCGAGTCGATGACAGCCCCGCCCTGCGGCAGTTCGTCCGCCTGGGGACGAAGCCGATGATGGACTTCACCACGCTCGACAAGCTCAAGAACGCGCTCCGCCCGGCGACCTGGAAGCAGATCAACGCCTCGCTCGCGCGCCACGCGGTAGGCGAGAAGAAGATCACGGGCGACCGCCTGCGTCTGGACACGACGGCCGTGGAGGCGAATATCCACTGGCCCACCGACTCGTCGCTCTTGTGGGACACGTACCGGGTGCTGGCTCGTTTGATCGAGCGGGCGCGCGCGATCGACGCCGCAGCGGTCGGATCCGGGCGGCTGCATCCCCGACGTGCCAAGCGCGAAGCGCTGGCGATCACTCGCCGTGCGGCGCAGAAGGGGCGAAAGGCTCGATCGCTCAAACGCCCGTATCGGCGGCTCCTGCGGCGTGTGGAGGGGATCTGCACCTGGGCGGCCTCAGTGGCCTACGGGCTCGTGCAAGGCATCGAGTCCCAACGGTATGGCGACTGGGCGCACGCCCAGGCCGAGGCGCTGGTGGAAGAGATCGCCCACTTCCACGAGCTCGCAGAGCGCGTCCTGGATCAAGCGCGGCGCCGGGTCTTGCACGGCGAGTCCGTCCCCAACGACGAGAAGCTCTTTAGTCTGTTCGAGCCGCACACGGAGCTGCTCAAGCGCGGCAAGGCCGGCAAGGAGATCGAGTTCGGCCACATGATCCAAATCCAGCAAGTGGGCGAAAAATTCATCACCGACTACGAGGTGTATGACCAGAAGCCGATCGAGCACACACTCCTGGATCCGGCCCTCGTTCAGCACCGGGAGCTCTTCGGCTCCGACCCCATTCAGCTCGCCGCGGACAAGGGCTATTACGCGAGCATGGCCGCGCTCGGCGCGCTCGAGAAGACGATCGAGGTGGTGTCGATCGCGAAGAAAGGTCCGCGCACGCCGGCCGAGACCGCACGTGAGCAAGACCCGCTCTTCCGGCACGCCCAGGCCTTCCGGGCTGGCGTCGAGGGAACGATCTCGTTTCTCAAGCGGATGCTGCGACTGGCCCGCTGCTTCAACAAGAGCTGGGAGCACTTCGTCGCGACGGTCGGGCAGACCATCTTCGCGCATAACCTGCTCGTGCTCGCTCGCGGCTGAGGCGGGCGCCTCCGCTACGCGGCACCGGCCTCGCGAGACGCCGGACGGGAGAAGTGTCGCTGGCGCCGGGCACCGATCCCGCGAAACCCTCGAAATCGGGCCCTTGGCCGCCTCCTGGGCCCTTTCGCAGGATTCCCAAGCCCTGCCGACCCTCGCCGAACGCGCCCATCTCCGCGAAAATCGGCTCCAATCAACAGGAACTAGCTAGAGGTTGTTGCGGTAATCCTCTTCGACCGCGGCGTCGAACTTCGCGGCGACGTCGTCGGAGAGCTTCATCCGCTTGACAGCCATCGCGCCAAACGAGACCTTCAAGCGCGCGGACCAGCTCTCCGGCTTCCAAAGCTTCGAGCGGATGAACGCCTTGGCGCAGTGGTGGAAGCACTCTTCGACGTGGATGCGGATCGCCAGCAGCGCGGGCTTGCCTCGCGCAGCCAGCCGTTCGAGCAGCTCCGGGTCGCTGGTGAGCGTCGCGGTGCCGTTCACACGCACCGTCTCCGGCGTACCGGGCAGCATGAAGATCACTCCGACGCGCGGGTTGGCGAGGATGTTCTGGAGCCCGTAGGCCAGCTTGTTGCCCGGCCGATCCGGGATCACGAGCGTTCGCTCGTCCTCGACCCAGCAGAAGCCCGGCTCGTCGCCCTTCGGCGACGCATCGAGGCGGCCCTCGGGATCACACGTGGCGAGCACGAGGAACGGTGAGCGCTCGATGTACTCGCGCGCCTCGTCGGAGATCGTGTTCTGGTTCTTCAGGTCGAGGCCCGGCAGCGGCTTGCCGATGATGCGCCGCAGCGCGTCGAGGTCTTCGATCGAGTGGGGGTCGCCCATGGGATCCTCCGGCGTCGGGTTGCGGCGACTCTAGCAAGACAACGTCAGCGCATTCCGCACGCGGCGGGCCGCGAACCGGAACGCCTGCGCGGCGCGCTCGACGCTGACGTCCTCGAAGCCGGCGCGCTCGAGTCGGATCCCGAAGTGCTCCGGATCGACCGGCACCAGGGTGTCGCCCCAGTGCGCGAGCCGGAACAGCGGGCTCACCAGGCTGTCCGACCCGACGAGCCACGCCCCCGGCGCCAGCACCCGCGCCACCTCGCCGAGCAGCCGATCCTGCAGCGCCGCGGACGGCACGTGGTGGAGCATCGTGCACGCCACCGCCGCGGTGAAGCGGCCAGCCGCGAACGGCAGGTCGGTCGCGTCGGCCTCCACCACCTCGACGTGCGTGCCGGCGGTGCGCCGCGCGAGTGACGCCGCGAGAAGCGGATCCTTCTCGACGCAGGTGAGTCGGAGAACCCGCTCGGCGAGCACGTCGGTGGTCAGCCCCGGTCCGGGGCCGACCTCGAGCACGTCGGCGCCGAGGTCGACCCGGCCGACGACCCACGGCAACAGGCGCTCGCGCACGGTGCGGCGCCAGCGGCCGGAGCGGCAGTACCAGCGATGAAATGTGTTCATGGCGCCAGGATGGCCGCGACGAATCCGGCGTTCCTCGCGTATTCTGACAATTGATGTCTCGATCCCGTCATCCCGTTCCGCCGGTGCCCCACGCGCTCGACCGGCCGCTCCAGGGTCTCGCCGCCGAGTATGCGCCCGGAGCGGAGATCGCGCTCCACCTGCATCCGTTCGCGCAGCTTCTCTACGCGTCGAGCGGGGTGATGACGGTGACGACCGAGCATGGCACCTGGGTGGTGCCGCCAGAGCGGGCGGTGTGGGTGCCGGCGCGGGTCGGGCACTCGATCCGGATGACCGGTCACGTGTCGATGCGGACGGTCTACCTCTCCGACGCACTCGGGCCGCTCGCCGGCGCGGCCTGCTGCGTGGTGCAGGTGTCGCCGCTGCTGCGCGAAAGCCTGCTGCGCGCGATCACGTTCGCGCAGCCCTACGCCGAGGCCGGGCCCGAGGCCCGGCTGGTGGCGGTGATCGCCGACGAGATCCGCGCGGCGCCGACGGCCCCGCTGCATCTACCGCTGCCTCGCGATGCGCGCGCCCGGCGCGTGGCCGACGCGCTGCGCGCGAACCCTGGCGATCCGCGAACGCTCGCCGAATGGGCGCGCGTCGCGGGCGCGAGCGCCCGCACGCTCGAGCGCCTGTTCGAGCGCGAGACGTCGCTGGCGTTCGGCGCCTGGCGCCAGCAGGCGCGCCTGTTGCGCGGACTCGAGCAGCTGGCGTCGGGCGAGGCGGTCACGTCGGTGGCTCTCGACCTCGGCTACG
>CAZPNB010000380.1:0-2973 GCA_964587305.1 uncultured Spirochaetales bacterium
TCCGAGCCCAACGCCGGTACCGACCTCGCCTCGCTGGTGACGCGCGCCGAGTACCTCGGCGACGAGTGGGTGATCAACGGCCAGAAGACCTGGACCAGCCTCGCCGACCACTCCGACTACATCTGGCTCGCCGCGCGCACCGACCCGAGCTCGAAGAAGCACCGCGGGATCTCGATGTTCCTGGTGCCGACGGACGCGCCCGGCTTCTCGCTCCACCCGATCTGGACGCTCGGCGGCGTGCGCACCAACGCGACCTTCTACGAGAACATCCGGCTGCCCGCTTCCGCGCTCGTCGGCCCGGAGAATGGCGGCTGGGGGCTGATCACCAACCAGCTCAACCGCGAGCGCGTATCGCTGATGGTCGCCGCGCCGCTCGAGGCGCTCTACGACGAGGTGCTGCGCTACGCGCGCGAGACGAAGCGCGCCGACAAGAGCCGCCTCATCGACGTGAAATGGGTGCAGCACCATCTCGCCCGGGTGCGCGCGGGGCTCGGCGCGATGAAGCTCCTGTGCTGGAAGAACGCGTGGTCGATCGCGAACGACTGCCTGCAACCGGCCGATGCGTCGGCCACCAAGGTGTTCGGATCCGAGTTCCGGGTGGAGGCGTATCGCCTGTTGCTGGAGGTGATCGGACAGCGCGGCGTGCTGCGCAAGGGTTCACCCGAGGCGGTGCTCGCCGGGCGCGTCGAGCGCGCGTACCGCTCGGCGACGATCCTGACCTTCGGCGGTGGCACCAACGAGATCCAGCGCGACATCATCTCGGCGGCCGGCCTCGGCATGCCGCGCGAAGCGCGCTAGGCGAAGGAGAGGTCGGCGATGGACTTCCAGCCGTCCGAGATGCAGCGCGAGCTGCGCGACCTCGCGCGCAAGATTCTGGAGGAGCAGGCGACACCGGATCGGCTGCGCGAGATCGAGAGGGGAGAGGTCAACTTCGACGACGCGCTGTGGGCTGCGCTCGCGCGCGCGAACTTGCTCGGCGTTGCGGTGCCGGCGGAGCACGGCGGAATCGGGCAGGGCTTCGGTGAGCTGGTGGTGCTGATCGAGGAGTGCGGCCGAGCGGTCGCACCGGTACCGGTGATTCCGGCGCTGGTCGGTGCTGCGCTGCCGATCGCGCGCTTCGGCTCCGACGCGCAGCGCTCGCGGTGGCTCGCGCGCGTGGCCGCAGGCGAGGCGATCCTGTCGTGCGGCCTGGTCGAGCCGGTCTCCGACGATCCGCTCGCACCGCTGTCCCGCGCGACCCGCGACGGCGCCGGCTGGCGCCTCACCGGCAGCAAGCTCGGCGTGCCGTTCGGCGCGCAGGCCGAGCGGGTCCTGGTGACGGCCCGGAGCGACGCGGGTGTGGGCCTGTTCCTGGTCGATCCAACGGCAGCCGGTGCGAGCCGCGAGGATCTCGTCACCACCGCGTTCGAGCCGCAGGTGCTGCTCGCGCTCGATGGAGTGAAGGTGGCTGTGGATGACGTGCTGGTGGAGCCGGGTCCCGGCGGCGACGCCGCCGCTCGCTGGACCGTCGAGCGCGTGCAGACCGCACTCGCGGCGATGCAGCTCGGCGTCTGCGATCGCGCGCTGCGGATGACCGCGGCCTACACGTCGACCCGCGAGCAGTTCGGGCGCAAGATCGCGACGTTCCAGGCGGTCGGGCAGCGCGCCGCGAACGCGTACATCGACGTCGAGTGCCTGCGGCTGGTGGTCCAGCAGGCGGCGTGGCTGCTCGGCGAGGAGCGCCCCGCCGCCGAGGAAGTTGCAGTCGCGAAGATCTGGGCCGGCGACGTCGGCCACCGCGTGAGCTTCGCGGCGCAGCACCTGCACGGCGGGATGGGCGTCGACGTCGACTACCCGCTGCACCGCTATTGCCTGTGGGCGAAGCAGCTCGAGCTCACGTTGGGCTCTTCGGCCGACCACCTCGATCGTCTGGGCGCCGCGCTCGCGGCGTCGTGAGAGGGAATCCATGACCGAGATCCAGACCGAGATCCGAACCGTCACCGGCACGATCGCCCCCGGCCAGCTCGGCCGCACGCTGATGCACGAGCACCTGCTGATCGGCTACCCCGGCTCCGACGTCGACTGGGTGAACCCGGGCCCTTCCCGCCGCGAGCGCATCGAGCGCTGCGTCGACCGGATCGAGGAGATGAAGGGTCTCGGCATCAGCGCGATGCTCGACCCGTGTCCCTCTGACCTCGGGCGCGACGTCGAGCTGATGGCCGAGGTCGCGCAGCGCACGCGCTTCACGCTGATCTGCGCCACCGGCCTGTACAAGGAGGCCGAGGGTGCGGCGGCGTACTGGAAGTTCAAGATGAACTTCGGTTCGGTCGTCGACGCGATGGCCGAGCTGTTCGTCCGCGAGCTCGTCGAGGGCGTCGCGGGTACGGGGATCCGCGCCGGCATCATCAAGGTGGGCACCGGGCACGGGACGCTCACCGCGTACGAAGAGGCCGTGTTCGCCGCGGCCGCGAAGGCGTCGCTCGCGACCGGCGCGCCGATCACCACCCACACCGACGAGGGGCGCTACGGCGACGACCAGCAGGCGTTCCTGACCGGGCACGGCGTACCCGCCCACCGGATCGTGATCGGTCACTCGTGCGGCACGGCCGATTTTTCTTACCACACAGCAATCGCGCGCAATGGCTCCTACCTCGGCTTCGACCGCTTCGGCCTCGATCTGTTGCAGCCCGACACCGAGCGGGTCGCGGCGCTCGCGCGGTTGATCCAGGGCGGCTTTGGCCGCCAGATCGTCGTCTCGCACGACTCGGTCTGGTGCTGGAACGGAGCCCCCATCCCGGCCGAAGCCCTCGGGCAGATGGAGAAGATCTGGAATCCGACCCACTTCCTGACCCGGATCGCGCCGCGTCTGCGCGATGCGGGCGTCGGCGAGCAGCAGATCGACGCGCTGCTGGTCGACAACCCGCGCCGCTTCTTCGCCGGGGAGGCGCTGTAGGGCGGATCAGACCGAAGGTCGCAATCCGCCAATCGCGAGGT
>CAZPNB010000381.1:0-3535 GCA_964587305.1 uncultured Spirochaetales bacterium
TCGTCCGACGGCGGCGTGCCGGGACGCAGCACGACGTATGCCTTGACGATCTCGCCGCGGACCGGATCGGGGGCGGCGACCGCCGCCGACTCGAGCACCGCCGGGTGCTCGAGCAGCGCGCTCTCCACCTCGAACGGACCGATCCGGTAGCCGGCCGAGATGATCACGTCGTCGTCGCGCCCGACGAACCAGAAGTAGCCGTCCTCGTCGCGCCAGGCGCGGTCGCCGGTCAGGTACCAGTCGCCGCGCCGCGAGCGGGCGGTGGCGTCGCGGTCCTTCCAATATTCGCGCGAGAGGCCGGGCGGCCGTCCGTGCACCGCGATGTCGCCGACCTCTCCCGGTGGCATCGCGCCGCCGTGATCGTCGATCACCTCGACGCGGACTCCGGGCATCGGCAGGCCCATCGCGCCGGGGCGCACCGCCTGGCCGGGATAGTTGGCGACCAAGAGGACCGTCTCGGTCTGCCCGTATCCGTCGCGGATCGTGATCCCGGTCGCGTCGCGCCACGCGCGGATCACCTCGGGGTTGAGAGGCTCGCCGGCTGACACGCACTCGCGCAGCCGCGGAACCCGCAGCCGCGAGAGATCCTCCTTCACGAGCATGCGGAACTCGGTAGGGGGAGCGCAGAACACGTGTGGTGCGACGTCGGACAGGAACTCGAGCTCGGCGCGCGGCTCGAAGCGGCCGTGGTAGAGCACGACCTCGGCCCCCTCGCTCCACGGCCCGAAGATCACGCCATAGGCCGCCTTCGCCCAGCCGGTGTCGCTCGTCGTCCACAGGCGCTCGCCCTCGCGCACGCCGTGCCAGAAGCGCGAGGTGTAGCGCTGGGTCCAGGTGTAGCCGTGGTCGTGGAGCACGGCCTTCGGCGGGCCGGTGGTACCCGAGGTGTAGTAGACGAGCGCGGGATCGCTGCCGAGCGTGGGCCGACCCGCCGACGCGTCGTCGGGCTGGCGCGCGAGCGCGCTCGTCAAATCGGTCCAACCCGGTGTGGAGCTCCCCTCCGCGCGCCACTCGAGGAAGTGCAAGAGCCCGGGGAGCTCGCCGCGCACCTCCTCCACCGCGCCGACGCACTCGTGTGACGCTACGACGGCCACCGCCCCGCTGTGCTGTGCTCGGTACAGCACGTCCTTGGGGCGCAGCAGCGTCGAGCTCGGGACGACCAGCGCGCCGATCTCGAGCAGCCCGACGATGACGGCCTGCCACTCGGGCACGCGCGGTAGCATCACGATCACCGGCTGCCCGGGCAGGACCCCCAGCGAGCGGAACAGGTGGGCCGCGCGGTTCGCGAGCCGCGCGATGTCGGCGTAGGCGAGGCGCCGCTCGGCCCCGGTTGCGTCCCGCCACAACAGCGCCGGGCGTTCGGGCGACTCGGCCCAGCGATCCACCACGTCGCGCCCGAAGTTGAACCGCGCCGGCGTCTCCCAGCGGAACGCGTCGACAGCGCGGCGGTACTCATCCAGGGAGGTTCCGAGCGGATACATCGACGTCCTCGGTTGGTTCGGGTCGGAGACCGGGTTTCGCGCCAGCGCAGCGCGGGGTTACGCTATCTCAACTCTCAAGCCGGCAACTCGGATGGCCGATTCCACGACCGGGTTGAGGAGTTCGGAGCCGCTCGATGACAGCCGCGAATTCCAGCAGGCGTGTCCTGTGCGTGGACGACAGTCGGGTCACTCGCGAGCAGGTGCGCGACGCGCTCGGCGATCGCGTCGAGCTCGAGTGCGTCGACAGCGGTGAAGCGGCAATCGCCGCGCTGGAACGCAAGCCTGCCGACCTGGTGCTCTCCGACATTCTGATGGGCGGCATGTCCGGCCTCGAGCTGCTCGACCGGGCGCGCCGGATCGTGCCCGGGGTGCCGTTCGTGCTGCTCACGGCCCACGCGTCGGTCGAGAGCGCCGTCGAGGCGCTGCGCCACGGCGCGACCGACTACCTCCAGAAGCCGGTGCAGCCGGAGCATCTCCACGCCGTGGTCGAGCGCCTGCTCTCCCACCAGCGTATTTTGCGCGACAACCAGCGGCTGCGCAGCGCGGTACGCACGCTGGAGTCGTGTCGCTTGCTGATGCACTGCCTGGACCCCGGCGAGGTCTACGCAGTGGCGCTCGACCTGCTGCTGCCGGCGCTCGGCCGCGACCTGGGTCTGGCGCTGTTCCGGCGCAGCGCGATGCCCGGGTCCGACGGCATCGCGTTCCGCGGCTTCGACGAGGTGGCCGCGACGGAGCTCCAGCGCCGGCTGGTCCAGGCGAAGCCCGGCAGCGAGCTGTTCGCGCGGCGCGATCCGTGCACCACGCACGGCGGCCCGATTGGCGAGGCACTCGAAGATCTCGGCGTCGGAGCCGGCCCGGCGCTGCTCGTGCCGCTGCACGGCGTCGAGAAGGAGGAAGGCCTCTTGTGGGTGCCGGAGCAGAGCCGCCCGACGACCGAGTCGGACCTCGAGCACGCGCGCCTGATCGCGGCTCACGCCGAGCTCGCGCTCGCGAACGCCGAGCGGTACCACCTCGCGAAAGAGAAGGCATTCATCGACGACGTCACCGAGGTCTACAACGCGCGTTATCTGCTCCAGGCGACCGAGCACGAGATCCGCCGTGCGGAGCGCTCGGGAAAGGAGCTCAGCGTGCTGTTCCTCGACCTCGACCGCTTCAAGCGCGTGAACGACCAATTCGGGCACCTGGTCGGCTCGAACGTGCTGCGGCGGCTGTCCGAGGTACTGCTCGAATGCGTCCGCCAGGTCGACACGCTCGCCCGCTACGGCGGCGACGAGTTCACGATCCTGTTGGTCGACACCGGACTGCGCGGCGGCATGCACGTGGCGGAGCGCATCCGGCGCACCGTCGCCGAGACCCTGTTCGAGGGCTCCGGCGGCGCCCCGATCCGGCTCACGATCAGCATCGGCGTGGCGACCTTCCCCGACCACAGCCGGCATCGCGACGGGCTGCTCGACGTCGCTGACAAGGCGATGTACCGGGCCAAGTCGAAGGGGCGCAACTGCGTCTGCTCCGCGGCGGACCTCGAGCGGTAGGGCGGGAAAGCGCAGTAGGGCGGATTAGGCCAAAGGCCGTAATCCGCCAACTCGCGACGGTCGCGGGCTGGCGGATTACGCTGCGCTAATCCGCCCTACGCGTTCCCGGACCGAGGTAGCGCCGGCGCGGCGACTTCGCTTCCATCGGGACCCCCATCGCCAGCCCGTCGGCCGTCGAGAGCAGGGATCGGAGGACCACGCGCGTGAGCTCGGTGACCGGCGGCCTCGATGCCCAGTCCGGGCTGCGGCGTACCCACGCGGCCGGCGCGATCACCGCGCCGCGCGTCGGAGAAGAGGTGGTGCTCGGCGGCTGGGTCCAGCGCCGCCGCGACCACGGCGGAGTGATCTTCGTCGACCTGCGCGACCGCGAGGGGCTCGTGCAGGTGGTGTTCAAGCCCGACACCTCGCCCGAGTGCCACGAGCGGGCGGGCCTCCTGCGCTCCGAGTACGTGATCCTGGTGCGCGGGCGCGTGCAGCGCCGCTCGCCGGAGACGGTGAACGCGAAGCTGCCGACCGGAGAGG
>CAZPNB010000382.1:0-2507 GCA_964587305.1 uncultured Spirochaetales bacterium
ACCACCGTCACCAGCGCGGCGCCTACCCCCGCCGCGACCAACAACCGGCGCCAGCCCTCGGTGCCACGCGCCTCGTAGAGCGCGCTGTAAAACGCGTCGTGCATCTCGTGCGCATCTGCATAACGGGCTTCCGGATCGAGGCGACACGCCCGCACGATCACCTTGCGCAGCGCCGCGGGCACCTCCGGCGGAAACGAGAACGAGAGATCGCGGCCGGCGTGGATCAGCGAGCCCATGTAGAGCAGGACGTCCGCCCCGCTGGTCGTGTCGAGCTCATCCACATGGTCCCACACCGTGCGGCCGGTCAGCACCTGGTAGAGCGAGAGCCCGACGGAGAACACGTCGACGCGTGGCGTCATCTTCCGCCCGCGCGCCTGCTCGGGCGCCATGTACAGCGCGGTGCCCACCGCCGTGCCGGTGCGGGTCACACCGGCGCGGTCGGTCTGGCGCGCGATGCCGAGATCGGCGAGCACCGCGCGCCCGTCGTCGGTGAGCAGCACGTTCGCGGGCTTGATGTCGCGGTGCACGACGCCGCGGTCGTGTAGCACCGCGAGACCCGCCAGCACGTCGAGGAAGATCGGACCCGCCTGCGCCGGCGGCAGCACGCCGCGCTGGGACAGCGGTGGGCTGTCCACGTAGGTCATCGTGTAGTAGTAACAGCCGGTCGCTTCGTCGCGACCAAAGTCGAAGATGGTGATCAGATTCGGGTGGGAGATCCCCGCCAGCAGGCTGGCCTCGGCCTCGAAGCGCGTGAAGTCGTCGCCGACCGACGCGGTGGGCTTGAGCATCTTGAGCGCGCGCGTGGCGTCGAAGCGCGGGTCGACCACCTCGAACACCCACGCCATGCCGCCCTCGGCGACGAAGCGCCGGACGCGATACGGCCCGATCTGGGTGAGTTCTCTCGGATTCATTCGACGGTGCGCGAAGGCTCGCGCACGGCCGGACCCTCGCGCGGAGCCGGAACCTCGCTTTCCGCTGCCGACGATGACGGCCGGACGGCCAGCTCTCCGAGCAGCGTCCACAGCAACACGATCGCGAGCAGCGACGCCACCGCCACCAACGCGAGCGTGAGCGTGCGGATGTGGCGGCGCCGCTCGTCGGGTGACACCGACCGCGTCTCCGTCTCGGGCTCGGGAATGCGCGCGATCTGGACCGTGACGTTGTCGGGACCGCCGCGACTGTTCGCGAAGTCGACCAGCGTGCGGACGGCCTGGGCCGGCGCCTCGCGCGCCATCACGTCGGCGATCTCCGCGTCGCGCACCACCCCCGAGAGACCATCCGAGCACAACAGGAACAGGTCGCCGGGCGCCAGATCGAGCTCGTGGAGGTCGACCTGCACCTCGGGCTCGACGCCGAGCGAGCGCAGCACCTCGTTGCGCCGCGGGTGCACGAGCGCCTCCTCCTCGGTGAGCACCCCGCGGCGCTGCAGCTCCGCGACCAACGAGTGATCGAGCGTGATCTGCTCGAGCGCTCCGCCGCGCATGCGATAGGCGCGGCTGTCGCCGACGTTGGCGACGAAGGCCAGCCCGTCGGCGGAGAAGAGCACCGCGACGCCGGTGGTGCCCATGCCGGCGAGCTGTGCGTCGCGCTGCGCCTCGTCGTGGACGACGCGGTTCGCCACCTCGAGCGCCGAACGCAGTGTGATGTCGGGCGTGTCCTGCGAGCTCGCCACCACCGAGGACACCGTCTCGACGGCGACGCGACTCGCGGTCGCTCCCCCGGCGTGTCCGCCCATCCCGTCGGCGACCATGATCCAGCGCGCGCCGGACGGTGCGTGCCCCTCGCCGTACGAATCCTGGTTGTTCGAGCGCTGGCGCCCGGTGTCGG
This sequence comes from uncultured Spirochaetales bacterium, assembly GCA_964587305.1. Lineage (GTDB taxonomy): Bacteria > Myxococcota_A > UBA9160 > UBA9160 > SMWR01 > JAHEJV01. The sequence continues at coordinate 1,828 of CAZPNB010000382.1, forward strand.
AGATCGACGCCACCTCGATGCGGTTCGGATCGATGCGCATCATCGCTCGTACACCAGCTCCACGTCGGCGATCCGGATCCGATCCCCGGAATGGAGCGTGAGGGCGGCGCGGTCGACCCGATTGCCGTTGATGTGGGTGCCGTTCGCCGAGTGGAGGTCCTTGATCTCGACCTTGCGCCGTGAGACGTAGAGCTCGGCGTGGTAGCGCGACACGCTCATCGACGGGATCACGATGTCGTTGGCGTCGATCGCTCCGATCCGCAGCCGTCCGCGGCGCAGCGCTTGCACCTCCCCGTTGCGCGGCCCGTCGACGAACACGAGCCGGCCCGCGCTGCGGAAGCGGGACGCCACGAATACGAGGATCACCGCAAAGGCGGTGCCCGCGGCGCCCGCCGCCCACGGCCACACCGGTCCGGCGATCTCGGGATAGGTGATCTCGATCGAATCCTTGTGCGTGTCGATCGACACCACGAGCGTGTGCGCCTCGCCGTCCATCGCGGCCGGGAATCGCACCAGGTAGCTGCGCGTGATGCGGTCCCAGATCGCCGTGAAGAAGCGCTGAAGATCCGCTGCGGAGTCGACCTTCTGATAGTCGGCGTCGGTCTCTTTCGCGATCTGCTCGAGCGTGGCGAGCCCCTCCCCGCCAAAGCGCGCATAGCCGATCGTGTACACCAGCACCT
>CAZPNB010000383.1:0-9908 GCA_964587305.1 uncultured Spirochaetales bacterium
GGATCGCGATCGCCGCGGCGGACCAATCGCCGGCATAGCCCTTGACCTGTAGCAGCGAGACGGGGCGGCGCAGATCCTCGAGATCCACGCGACCCGGCTCGCGGTTGTCGAGCGGGTTCAACACGTCGAGCACGCGCAGCGACTCCGAGCGCCCCCAGATCACCACCTGTCGTCCGACGGCGACGTCGACGCTCTCGCCGATCCCGCCCGCGAGCCACGCCTCGCCCAGCTCGGCGTCCAGCTCGTACTCTCGGCGCACTTCGCTCGTGTACTGGCTGCGGCCGTTGATCGCGTAGGCGGCGTCGTAGAAGCCCCAGCCCTCGACGCGCAGCTTCCAGTCTTTCGGCAGATCGGCGTCGAGCTGCAGATTGCCGCGGTTGCGCAGGCGTTGGAGCCCTTCGTAGTCGGTGCCGGTGTCGGAGCGGTGCGAACGGTAGTTGACCGATCCGCTGACCTCGACGCTGCCCGACAGGTCAAAGACGCGCAGCGCCGTGTCGCCCGCGTCGTCGCGCGGCTCCGTCTCGGAGGACAGCTCCTCGTCCTCGAAGCCGCCGAGCACGGCGTCGAGATCTTCGTCCTGCTGCGCGGTTGCGGCGGCGCACAGGCACAGGCCAAGGTGCGCGAGACCGAAGCCCGCGAGAAACCGGCGGCGCTTCGCCACGGGAGGGTTCAGGGCCCCTTCTCGAGCTGCCGCACGGTGAACAGGTCGTCGCCCTGCGGCTGACCGAAGCGGACGTTCCTCGCGAAGAGCAGCGTCTTGTGCAGCGTCTCCTCGCCCTTGCGCGTCGACATCAGCATCTCGGTAGCGACCCAGATGCCGTCGATCTGCTCCAGCTTCTTCACGTCGAAGTACTTGAGGCGCGCGCCCTTCTTCACCCAGTTCACGCTGCGGATCACCACGAAGTTGTCCTTGCGCACGAAGACGATCGACTTCTCGTAGCCGGTCTCGTCCTTTTCGCGCTCCGAGGTCGGAACGGTCTCGATCTGCCACGCCGGGTGGCCGTCGATCTCGGTCTCCTTCATCAGCGTGTAGCGGTAGTGGTCGAGCGGCCGCTCGGTCATGTCGGCGTAGCTGAAGTCCGACCCCATGAAGCTGCCGCTCTTGTCCGCCGACGCGATGCGCTTGGTGCGATTGAGCGCCGGCAGGTAGAGCCACTGGTCGTCGTCGCGCTCGGGATCGTGGTAGTCGTAAGTGAGGAAGCCGGTGTCCTCGACGTCGGCCGGCGACAGGAAGAACATGATCGATTGGTCGTCGGGGCCGACGTCGCGGCCGTACGCGCGCAGCTTCCGCACGCGCTTCGCGCCGCGCTTGTCGATCAGCACCATCTCCAGGTCCTGGCTCGAGCGGTCGCCGTCGTCGCGCGCGTCGACGCGCTCCATGATCGCGCGCGCGGAGAGCTGCTCCTCCGCGGTCGCCGACGCGGTGGCGGCCAGCGCCGCTGCTGCGATCCACGCGAACGCGAGCGCCCCCGGTCTCACGCCGGGCGGCCGATCGCCTGCAGTTCACGAAGGCGGTCGGACTCGTCGGGCGCACCCGGCACCACTCCGCCCAGGATGCGATCGAAGACTCCGCCGTAGCGCGTCGCGATCTTCGCGGCGATCTCGTGCGGCGCTCCGACCACGGCAAACGCGTCGAGCACGTCGCCGTCGATCAGTTGCCCCATCTCGTCCCACTGGCCCGCCTTGGACAGACGGTTGAGCTCGGGCTGGAGGTCCCCCCAGCCGCAAGACTCGAGCACACCGCGATAGGCGGGCGTCGAGCCATAGAACGCGATCTGCTTGCAGACGGCGCTGCGGCTGGCCGCGAGCTGAGCTTCGTCCCTCCCGGTCACCACGAACACCGGGCAGGTGATCGAGAAGTCCTCGCGGCGCCGGCCCGCGCGCGCCAGGCCGCGCAGGATCGCCGGCAGCGTCACGTCGCGCACGTAGCGCTCGGTGGTGAAGGCGTGGGCGATCAGGCCGTCCGCCACCTCGCCGGCGACCTCGGTCATGCGCGGGCCCACGGCGGCGAGGAACACCCGCGGCGGGCCATAGCGGGTGTTCGCCGGCGTGAACATCGGCGTCATCAGCGTGTGGGAGTAGAACTCGCCGCGGAAGTCGAGCGGCTTGCCCCGGTACCAGCAGTCCCACACCGCGCGGATCGCCAGGATGAACTCGCGCATCCGCGCCGCCGGGTGGCTCCAGGGCATGCTGAAGCGCTTGGCGACGTGGGCCCGGATCTGTGAGCCCAGCCCGAGGATGAAGCGGCCCTTCGAGAACGCGTTCAGATCGTGGCCGAGGTTCGCGAGCAACATCGGGTTGCGCGCGAACGCCACCGCGATCGACGTCATCAGCTCGAGCCGCTCGGTGTGCTCGGCCGCCAGCGCGAGCGGCAGGAACGGATCGCTCGCGATCTCGGCGCTCACCGCGCCGTCGTAGCCGGCGGCCTCGAGCGCGCGCGCGCGAGCGGGAACGTCCGCGAGATCACGGGTGATCAGTCCGCCATCGACCTTCATCGGGCTCTCCTCGGGTGGAGCGCGTAGTATACGGGTGGTCCGGATCGCCATGTTCGACTACGCCGCCCACGGATTGAACGCCCCGTCCGCGCGCCCGGAGATCCCGGGCCGGCCCCAGACCGTCGCGGAAGTGCTCGATCCGGTACTGGCGCGCGACCCCGAGCGCGTGGCACTCGTCGGGCGCCAGGGTCGCTATAGCTACCGTGCGCTCGATCGCGAGGCGAACCGGGTGGCCCACGCACTGCGCGAGCTCGGGATCGCGCCGGGTGATCGGGTCGCTGCGTGCCTGCCCAACGACGTCGCGATCACCGTGGCGTTCCTCGCCTGCATGCGACTCGGTGCGCTGTGGGTGGGGATCAACCGAGTCCTCGCTCCGCGCGAGAAGGCGCACATCCTGCGCGATTCGGGAGCGTCGCTCTTGCTCGCAACCCCCGAGGACCACACAGAGCTGACCGGGTTCGATCTCGACGCGCTGCGTTCCCGGATCGCGGTAGATCCCGGTGGTGCACGCGACGACTGGAGTGTGCGCGTCGCCCGTCAGCCCGACACGCGCCCCGACGTGGCCCTCGATCCGTGGGGCCCGGCCGCGATCGCGTACACCAGCGGCACGACAGGCGCTCCGAAGGGCGCCGTACACAGCCAGCACAACATCCTGCTTCCCGGCGCGGTGACGGCGGCGACCGGCGTCTATCCGGCCGGCGTGGCCCAGGGCGCGGTGCTTCCGCTGACGATCTTGAACCTCGTCGTGCTCGGCCCCGTGCAGGCCTGGCAGTACGGGGTGTGCTCGGTGGCGATGGACCGGACCGACGCGGTCGGTGTGGCCGAGTGGGTGGCGAGCGAGCAGATCGGCACGTTCGCGGCGGTGCCGACCGTGATCCACGACCTGCTGACCCATCCAGACGTGCGGCCCGAGCAGCTGGCGTCGCTGACGAAGCCGCTGATCGGCGGGTCCGAGTGCCCCGAGGAGTTCCGCGCGCTGTACCGCGAGCGCTTCGGCTCCGACGTCGCGATCGGTTACGGGATGACCGAGGCCCCCACCGCAGTGACCCGAGCCGAAGGAGAGCCGTCGCCGATCGCCGGACTGTGCGGCAGGGCGCTGCCGCAGATCGAGATCACGATCCGCGCCGAGCACGGCGGCGTGCTGCCGACCGGAGAGGAAGGCGAGATCTGCGTCGGGCCGGCCCGCGCGGGCGACTGGGCTGGCGCGTATACGCCGATGCTCGGCTACTGGAACCGGCCCGACGCCACCGCGGAGGCGCTGGCCGGTGGCGTGTACCACTCCGGCGACATCGGAGTGCTCGAGCCCGACGGCACGCTCTTCATCCGCGGCCGCCGAAACGAGCTGATCCTGCGCGGCGGAGCGAACGTGTACCCCGCCGAGGTGGAGCGCGTGCTGCTCGAGCATCCCGCGGTGGCCGAGGTGGCCGTGCTCGGCGTGCCGGACCGCCGCCTCGGCGAGCGCGTGGTCGCCGCGGTTCGCCTCGAGGCGGGTGCGCAGGCAAGCGATGCCGCGCTGCGCGAGCACTGTCGCACCTCGCTCGCGCGGTACAAGGTTCCCGACGCGATCGCACGGGTAGACTCGCTCCCGCGCAACGCGATGTCGAAGGTACTGAAGCGCGAGCTGCGCGTTCTGTTCGAGCGCGAATGAGGTAGAGTGACCGGGCGTCGAGGAGCCGCCCGATGTCCGCCGAGCCCGCGTTCGCGCCCACGCTGTTCCGGTTCCTGCGCGACCTGCGCAAGAACAACGACCGCGACTGGTTCCTCGCCCACAAGGACGTCTACGAGTGCTCCGTGAAGGAGCCAGCGCTCCGCTTCGTCGCCGCGTTCGCGGCGCCGCTGCGCAGGATCAGCCGTCATCTGGTGGCCGATCCGCGGCCGGTCGGAGGCTCGCTGTTCCGCATCCACCGGGACGTGCGCTTCGCGGCGGACAAGCGGCCCTACAAGACCCACGTCGGTATCCACTTCCGCCATGCGGCGGCCGACGGAGCCCACGCGCTCGGGCTGTACCTCCACCTCGAGCCCGGCGACGTGTTCGCGAGTGCCGGCATCTGGCAGCCCGACGGCGCGACGCTCTCGGAGGTGCGCGACGCACTGATCGATTCGCCGGCGGCGTGGCGGCGGGCAGTGACGGGGCGCGAGTTCGCGGCGCGCTGGGCGCTCTCGGGCGAATCGCTGCAGCGCGTTCCGCGCGGCTACGACCCCGACCACCCGCTGGCCGCCGACCTGAAGCGCAAGAGCTACGTCGCCGTCACCGGCTTCAGCGAGCGCGATGCCTGCGCCGCCGACTTCGCCTTGCGCCTCGAGCACGCCTGGCGCTCGAGCACCCCGTTCCAGCGTTTCCTGACTCGCGCGCAGGGCCTTCCCTGGTAAGGAGCAGATCCATGGCAAGTGCCCTCCGCAATTGGGGCGAGATCATCCGCACCCAGAACCTGTCGTCGGACAAGGCGATCGACCCGGTCTCGCGCTGGCTCCTGATCACGCGCGCCAGCGTGTTCCCGATGACGATCATCTCCGCGCTGATCGGAGGTCTGCTCGCCGCCGGCGCGCCCGATGCCAACGTACCGCTCTTCGCGTTGGCACTCGTGGGCCTCGTCGTCGCCCACGCGGCGAACAACATGATCAACGACTACTTCGACCTCGAGGGCGGCGTCGACAATGCGGAGTACGTCCGGGCCCAGTACGCACCGCACCCGGTGCTGTCGGGCATGATCTCGAAGCGCGGCCTGCTGGCTGCGATCGCGCTGGTCAATCTGATCGATCTCGCCATCCTGCTCGTGCTCGCCGAAGCACGTGGACCCGCGGTGGTGATCTTCGCGCTGCTCGGGCTGTTCGTCAGCGTGTTCTACGTGGCGCCGCCGCTCAAGCTCAAGCACCGCGGGCTCGGAGAGCCGGGCGTCTTCGTGGTGTGGGGGCCACTGATGATCGGCGGAACCTACTACGTGACGACCGGCCAGGTGGAGCCGTGGGTGATGCTGGCGAGTGTTCCGTACGCGCTGCTGGTCACCTGCGTGCTGATGGGCAAGCACGTCGACAAGATCGAGGCCGACTCCGCGAAGGGGATTCGCACGCTGCCGGTGATCCTCGGACGCGAGCGCGCGCTGGCGCTGACGCGGGCGCTGTTGATCTCGTTCTTCGTGGGGGTCGGGGCGATGGTCGCGCTGGGCGTGCTCAGCGTGTGGACGCTGGTGTCGTTCCTGGCGATTCCGCAGCTTCGCAAAGTGCTCCGGGTACTCCACCGGCCGAAGCCGGCCGCGCCGCCGAAGAACTACCCGCTGTGGCCGCTGTGGTACGTGTCGTGGGCGTTCGTCGTGACGCGCTCGGCGGGCAGTCTGTTCGTGATCGGTCTCTTGCTCGACGCGGTGGTTCCAATTCGCTTCCCGCTCTAGCCTGCCAGCTCGTTCATCGTGCGCGCCAGTTCGACGTCGGCCTCCGTGATGCCGCCGGCGTCGTGGGTGGTCAGGTCGACGACGACGCGGCCGTACACGTTCGACCACTCCGGGTGGTGGTTGCGCGCCTCGGCGACGAGCGCGGCCGCGCTCATGAAGCCGAACGCGCGCACGAAATCACGGAACCGGAACTCGCGGTGCAGCTTGCCGTCGACCACCGACCAACCGGGCAGCGCCGCGACGGCGCGGGCCAGCTCCACTGCCGAGAGCGGCGTTCGCTTCATGGCGATCCTCCAGTAGCAGCGATCACGCCGTCGCGGCGCAGCGCGTCGAGCTCGCTGTCGTCGATCCCGAGCGCCTCGCGCAGCACCGCCTCGGTGTGCTCACCGAGGCTCGGGAAGCGCGTGATCGGACCTTCGGGCGCGGCTGAGAGCTTCACCGGGTTCCCGACCACCAGCATTGGCTGGTCGCTACCCGGATGCGGCACCTCGATCAGCATGTCGCGCGCGGCCACGTGCGGGTCGCGGCACAGGTCCGGAGCGAGGTTGCTCGGCCCGGCCGGGATGCCTTCGGCCGCCAGCAGCCGCGACGCGTCGAGCTTCGTCTTGTCGCGCGCCCAGGCTTCGACGGCCGGTCGCACGACTGCCTCGCGATGCAGGGCCCAGCCCTCGCGCGTCGCGAAGCGCGCGTCACCGCACCAGCCCGGCTCACCCACGATCCGCGCCAGCCGCTCGAATTGGTGGTCGCGGAGGATCGCGACCACGAAGTGGCCGTCGGACGCGGCGAACGCGGCCACGAGCCCGGTGCGGCCGGCGGTCGCCGCGCTCGGCGGCTCGCCGAGCGACCACATGAACGGAACCATGTCGGTCATCGCGACCATCGCGTCGAACATCGAGATATCGACGTGCTGGCCGCGGCCGGTGCGCTCGCGCTGGCGCAGCGCGGCCAGGGTTCCGATCAGCGCGTAGAGCGCGCTGGCGTTGTCGCCGAGCGCGCCGGCGACGACGACCGGCGGCGGCTCGCCGTCGCGACGATTCGGCTCGTAGAGCCCGGCCATCGCCTCCACCACCGGCGCGTACGCCGGCCAGTCGGCGTAGGGGCTCGGGGCCAGGTGTCCGAAGCCCGAGATCGACACGTAGACCAGTGGGGGGTGCAGGGCGGCCAGCGCGCCGTAGCCGAGGCCCATCCTCTCCATCGTGCCCGGCTTGAAGTTCTCCGCGAGCACATCGAAGTGCGGAGCCAGCCGCCGTACCAGCGCGGCGCCGGCGGCGGCCTTGAGGTCGATGCCGATGCTGCGCTTGCCGAGGTTGTTGCGCAGATACGTCGCGCCGACGCGCCGCCCGTCGCGGTCGACGATCTGGGGCCGCGACCCGCGCCCCGACTCGCCGTGCACCGGGTGCTCGACCTTCACCACGTCGGCGCCGAGGTGCGCGAGCAGCTGCGTGGCGAACGGCAGCGCCTGCATTTGCTCGATCGCGAGCACGCGCACCCCGTCGAGCGGCCGCGCGGAGCCCCGCTCGGGATGGCGCACCTCGTTCAGCCGCACTGGGTTCTCCCTCCGCGAACGAGCCGCGAAGCGCCCAACGTACACCGGATCTGGGGGGTCGCGTTTGCGCGCGGGCGGGCCATCGCGTAGAAACTCCCGGGCCGGGCCCCATTGAGCCACAGCGAGGAGCTTCATGCCGCCGATGTCGAGCCAACCGTTCCACCAGTTCCAGGGCACGCAGGGCTACATCGCCTCACCGCCGCTGATCGATGCGGTCAACTGCGCGATCGCGCTCGAGCGGCCACTCCTGATCAAGGGCGAGCCCGGCACCGGCAAGACGCTGCTGGCGCGCCACGTGGCCGAAGGGCTCTCGATGCCGATGGAGTCGTGGCACATCAAGAGCACCTCGAAGGCGGCCGACGGCCTCTACGTGTACGACACGATCCAGCGCCTGAACGACGCCCGCTTCGGCGACGGCGACGTGAAGGACGTGCGGCGCTACATCAAGCACGGCCCGCTCGGCCGCGTGTTCGCTACGGATGAGCGCCACGTGCTGCTGATCGACGAGGTCGACAAGGCCGACGTCGAGTTCCCGAACGACCTCTTGCGCGAGCTCGATGAGATGCGCTTCACCGTGCTCGAAACCGGCGACGAGGTGGTCGCCGCGAAGCGGCCGGTGGTGATCATCACGTCGAACAACGAGAAGGAGCTGCCCGACGCGTTCCTGCGCCGCTGCGTGTTCTACTTCATCGATTTCCCGGACGTGGAGCTGATGAAGCAGATCGTCGACGTCCACCATCCGAACCTCGACGCCATGCTGCTCGACCAGGTGCTGATCAAGTTCTACTGGCTGCGCGGGCAGAGCGAGCTGCGCAAGAAACCCTCGACGTCGGAGCTGATCGACTGGATCGCGGCGCTGTTGCGCTCGGGGATCTCGCAGCAGCAGCTGGAGCAGCATCTGCCCTTCCTCGGCACGCTGCTCAAGACCGAGCAGGACACCGACGCGCTGACCCGCTTCCGCGAAGGCGGCGGCGCGCTGCCGCGAAAGTGGTCGGACCTCGGTCCGCAATACCGGCAGTAGGCCGTCGTGTTCCTCGAGCTCTTCTACGGCCTGCGCGACGAGGGGGTCCCGGTCGCGATCCAGGAGTGGATGATGCTGATGCGCGCGCTGGCGATCGGGCAGCACGGGGCGTCGCTCGACGGCTTCTACCACGTCTCGCGCGCGTGCCTGGTGAAGAGCGAGACCTACTTCGATGCGTTCGACCGGGTCTTCGCGCGCGTGTTCAAGGGGGTCGAGGGCGAGCTGTCGGTCAGTGACGAGCTGCTCGAGTGGCTGAAGAACCCCGAGAACTTCAAGGAGATGACCGACGAGCAGCGCGCGATGCTCGAGGAGCTGTCGCGCGACGAGCTGTTGCGGCGCTACCTCGAGACGCTCGAGCGTCAGACCGAGCGCCACGACGGCGGCGGGCGCTGGATCGGCACCGGCGGCCACTCGCCGTTCGGCCACGGCGGCGAGCACCCGACCGGTATCCGCGTCGGCGGAAAGGGGCAGCGCAAGTCGGCGATGAAGGTGGCCGAGGAGCGGCGCTTCCGCGACTACCGAACCGACGAGACGCTCGACCTGCGCGGCACGCTGGTGGCGCTCAAGCGCCTGCGCCAGCTCACCCGCCAGGGCCGGCCCGACGAGCTCGACCTCGACGAGACCGTCGACGAGACCTGCCGCAACGCCGGCGAGATCGAGCTGGTGTTCCGGCCCGAGCGGAAGAACAACGTGCGGCTGCTGTTGCTGATGGACGTCGGTGGCTCGATGGATCCCTACTACCAGCCGGTGAGCCGCCTGCTGACGGCGCTACACGCCGCCCGCGGGCTGCGCGACTTCCGCGCCTACTACTTCCACAACTGCATATACGAGAACGTGTACAGCGACGCGCGCCTGTTGCGCCGCTCCGCCGTCCCGACCGGCGATCTGTTCCGGCAGCTCGACGAGCGCTGGAAGGTGGCGGTCGTCGGCGACGCCGCGATGCACCCACAGGAGCTGATGGGCGCGTTCGGCAACATCGACCCGCGCCGGGAGACCGAGACTCCGGGGGTCGCGTGGCTCCAGCGCATTGCGGCGCATTTCGACCGCTGTGTCTGGCTGAACCCCGACCCGGAGAAGAGCTGGCCCCACACGCGCACGACGGCGGTGGTCGCGAGTGTGTTCCCGATGTTCCATCTCTCCGTCGACGGGCTCGAGAAGGCGGTCGCCGCGCTCGTGGGCGCGCGCAAGGTCGCCTAGAATCCACGCCCACCCCAACTCCAGCTCCATGATTGGATGATTGGAAAGGAGTCCCCATGCCGATCAATGTAGGCGCCGCGGTTCCCGACGTGAAGATCAAGACCATGGTCGACGGCAAGATTCAGGACGTGTCGACCGGCGCGCTGTTCAAGGGCAAGAAGGCGGTGCTATTCGCCGTCCCGGGCGCGTTCACGCCGACGTGCTCGATGCAGCACCTGCCGGGCTTCGTCGCGAAGGCCTAGGAGATCAAGGCGAAGGGCGTC
>CAZPNB010000384.1:0-5680 GCA_964587305.1 uncultured Spirochaetales bacterium
TGCTCGGCATCTGGTATCGAAACCTGCTCGGCGCCGAGACGACGGCGGTGCTGCCCTACGACCAGTACCTGGCGCTGTTCCCCGAGTTTCTGCAGCAGCTCGACATGGAGAGCAACGGCAAGCGCGTGCAGAACTCCGGCCGCGCCTCGCCACGGCCGACCGGACCGATCGTGTGGGGTCAGCCGGGCACCAACGGACAGCACGCATTCTTCCAGCTGCTCCATCAGGGCACCGCGCTGGTGCCGTGTGACTTCATCGGCTTCCTGGAGAACGCGCACCCGCGCGGCGATCAGCACGTCCATCTGTTGGCGAACCTGTTCGCGCAGACCGAGGCGCTCGCGTTCGGGCGCACCGCCGAGGAGGTCGCCGCCGAAGGAGTGTCGGCTGCGCTGGTTCCGCATCGCACCTTCCCGGGCGACCGCCCCAGCAACACGCTGGTCGCCGAGCGGCTCGAGCCGGCGACGTTAGGCGCGCTGATCGCGTTGTACGAGCACAAGGTGTTCGCGCAGGGCGTCGTCTGGGGGGTGAACTCGTTCGACCAGTGGGGGGTCGAGCTCGGCAAGGTGCTCGCGAAGCGGATCGCCGCGGAGCTGGAGGGCGCGGGCTCGCCCCGCCACGACAGCTCCACCAACGGCTGGATCCGCCGCTACCGGGAGCACCGCGGCCGGTAGGCGGATCCAGGGTCCGGAATCGTTGCGAAAGCGCAACGGCGGGTCCTCGGGACCCGCGTTGGAGCCCAGAGAACGGGCTCAACGATCTTCGAGCGCACGCCGATCTACCTGGGGCGATGAAGAACGCTCTCGACCTGTGCCGCCGCGCGCGACTGCCCGTGATGGTTGCGTGCTGCTGGCTGTTGCTCTCCGCACCGATCGTGGCGCAGACCGGGATGCCGGTCGGCGTCGCGCCGGCCTCGGCCGACCCGGCGCTGGCGCCGATCGCGCTCGGCTTCGACCGCTGGCTCGAGAGCGGGCTGCGCGCCGCCGGCAGCGAAGTGGTCGCGCTCTCCCTGCCCGGCGCGGCCGGGCTCGACGCGGCCGCACAGCACGGCCTCGACCACGCGCTGATCCCGCGCCTGAGCGAGGAGTCCGGTCAGATCGAAGTGCGGCTCACGCTGTACGCCCCGTCCACCGGCCAGGTGCTGGCGTCGAGCCGCGGCGCAGCGCCACTCGACTCGCTCGGCACCGCGTGCAGCGATGCATTCGCCGGCGTCGCTGGATCGCTCGGCATCGCCGCTTCAACTTCGCCCCCGCTCGTCAGTGAGCTCGCGAGCACGACGCGCGCGCTCGAGCTCGAGGCATCGGGGCGCCTCTTCGACGCGTGGCGGGCGGTGCAGGGGAAGCTCTCCCCGGTCGCAATGAACACGCGCGAGGCGATCGTCGCGCGTGCGCACCGGCCCGGCGATTCGCCCGCGGAGCGGGCGCGCGTGCTCGCCGCGAACGGCGACCCGATCACCGCCTGGGGCCTGGTCGGCAGCGCGGCCAATCTCGAGCTGCACAAACGCGTTCCCGACCCCGCGATCCTGCTCGCTGCAGCGGAGATCCAGCTCGTCCGCGGAAACCCGAGCCAAGCACTGCGCTTCCTCGAGGTGGCCGAGCCACACGCGCCGGGCTCGGCCGATCTCCAGATCGCGATCAGCCAGGCCCGGCTGACAGCGGGCGATCGCGTTGCGGCCCGGGCTGCGCTGGCCCGGGCGGCGGAGCTGGCGCCCGACGATCCGCGCCCGCTCGAGCTGCTGATCGAGATCGATGCCGGCAGGCCCGGCGAGCTGGCCGCCGACTCGCTGGAAGCGGGCGCCCGCGCCGCGCGGCGGCTCGAGCCCGAGCAGGCGCGCCGCCACTGGCAGCGCGCCGCAGAGCTCGACGCCGCGCTGATCCCGGGCACCGCGATGCAGCTCGGCGACCTCGAGTCGCGCCTCGGTCTCCCGGTCGAGGCGCTCGCGGCCTACCAGCAGGCGAAGAACGCCGGCGCGCGCGCGCCCGAGCTGTGGGTCGGCATCGGTCGCGCGCAGCGCGCGACCGGCGACGCGGCCGGTGCCGAGCAGTCGCTGCGCAAGGCGGTATCGCTGGCGCCGCAGCACGGCCCCGCGCTAGTCGAGCTCGGCGCGCTGCTCACCGAATCGAACCGCGCGGTGGAGGCGGTGCCGCTCCTGCGCACCGCCCGCGAGGTCCGCGCGGACGACCCGCTCACCAGCCTGGCGCTCGCGCGCGCGCTCCGCATGACCGGGGCCCACTCGGATGCGATCGACGTGCTGGCGACCGGCGGCAGTGTCGAGGACGTTCGCGCGCTGCGCGAGATCGCGCACAGTCAGCAGGCGGCGGGCGACCTCGACGGCGCCCAGGTGAGCCTCTTGCGCGCGACGAAGCTCGAGCCCGACGACCCCGGCCTGCGCGAGCAGCTCGCCGGCGTGCTGGAGGCGGCTGGCGACGCGCTGGGCGCAGCGGGTGAACGTGCGCTCGGGTCGCGCGTATCCGGAACTCCCGCGGCTGCGGAGAGCCCAAGCGAGAACACGGCGCGGCGCGTCGACTTCGACGCGATGATCACGAGCTTCGCCGGAGGTGTGCCGCAGGCGAGCGAGAAGCCGGTCGTGCTCCTCGGCATCCGCGAGCCCGGCGACTGGCGCACCTGGCTGCGTCGGTTGTCGCGGCCGCGCGAGCTCGACGCCCGCGCAGTGGAGCACGCGCTGCGCGAGGCGATCGAGACCCGCTTCGCGCGCGCGGCGAATCCAGGCACCGATCTGTCGGCGCTCACCAGCTACGTCGATCAGCTGTACGCGTTCGACCGGCAGGACTCGCTGTCGGCCGACGTGGTCGCCAGCGTGAACGGCGTGCTGGGCACCGACGGCGTGTTCGTGATCCGGCTGCTCGCCCATCCCCAGGACCATCCCGGCGTCACTTGCGACCCGGGCACCTTCGCGCTCGAGACTCGCCTCTTGCGCGGCTCCGATCCGCAGTATGTGCAGATCCTCACCGCGACCGACTGCGTTTCCGGCGGGCTGGACGCGTGGGCCGCGTGGAACCTGGAAGCCTTCGCCAGCTACGTGCTGCTGGCGCTGTTCGTCGGTTTCCCGCTGCTGCGCGGCTGGGGAACCGTGATGGTTCGCATCCAACTGCCGGAGAAGACGAAGGGCTTCTTCAGCATCCACATCACCACCCGATCCGACCAGGTGAAGCAGAAGACGGTCGACAAGAAGACCGGGCGCGAGAAGATCCGCGCCAAGGGCCGTCTCGACTTCCTGCGCCGCTTCGAGCGGCACATGGCCGGCCGCGAGACGACCTTCCGCTGGATCCCGGCGCGCCGTGGCGACTACACGGTGACCGTCGGGGGCCCGCTGCTCGACGCCACCGGCAAGGAGATCATCGGCCACTTCCTCGAGGAGCAGAAGATCCGCGTGCGGCGGCGCGCCACCACCACGCTCGACTACGACTTCCGGCCGTGCGAGTGCGCCGTCGAGGTGAAGCTGTCCGACCACGGGCGACCCGTCGCGGGCGGACGGGTGTCGGTGGCCGGCGACCGCTCCTCGATGCGTTATGCGCGCGACGGGATGGCCTACCTCTATCTCGGGAAGGGCGACTACACGATCCTGGTCGGCTCGAAGGACGCGGTCGCCGAGTTCCGGGTGCTGATCGCGAAGCTCGACGCCGCGATCCCGCTGCACGTCGACCTCGGCGAATGCGAGGTGATCTTCCGCGACTGTCCGGCGGCGGTGGAGCCGTACCTGGTCGGAGACCTCGCGACGGCCGCCGCGGCGCTGGAAGCCGCCGACAATCCGTCGGCTCGCCGGCTGCGCGCAGGGCTGCTCGAGCGTCAGGGACGCGCCGGCGACGCAGCGGCCGAGTTCGAGGCGCTCGGAGACCTAGGCCAGGCGGCGGCGCTGCGCGCCACCGGCGACGACCACTCGGGATCGGCGGCACTCTACGAACAGGCCGGCGACCTCGCCCACGCCGCCGCGGCGCATCGCGAGGCCGGAGAATGGGCGGAGGCCGCGCGCTGCTACGAAGAGATCTACGACTACGGCAACGCGCTCGAGTGCTGGCGAGAGGTGGGCAACGAAGAGCGCGAGCTCGACCTGCTCGAGAAGCTCGGCGAGTACCAGGACGCCGCGCAGATCGCGCGCGGCATCGGAGACCTCGAGCGCGCGATCTCGAACCTGCAGCTCGTGGATCAGCGCCACCCGGACTACCGCCACACCTGTCGCGTGATCGCCGAGATCGTCAGCGAGCGCGGCGACCACGAGCTCGCGGTGGCCAAGTTCGGCGAGGCGCTCGGGCCGTCGGGCATCGAGAATGCGTCGATCGACGTGTTGGAGAGCTTTGCTTCGATCCTCGAGCGCGCGGGCAGGCGCGAACAGGCGGTCTCGACCTACGAGGCGATCCAGCGCCGCGACGTGGCGCGCACCGACCTCTCGACGCGGATCCAAGAGCTGCGCGCGGAGATCGACGCGGCCGCCACCCGACCGGCGAAGGGCAGCGACCGGACGGCGAGCGTCGAGAGCCGCTACGAGCTGCAGGGCGAGATCGGCCGCGGCGGGATGGGCGTCGTGTACAAGGCGCGCGACAAGCGCCTGGGCCGGATCGTCGCGCTCAAGCGCCTGCCGGAGAATCTGCGCGACCACCCGACCGCGGTGGAGCTCTTCGAGCGCGAGGCGCGCGCCGCCGCCGCGCTGAATCACCAGAACATCGTGACGATCTTCGACGCGGGGGAGGAGAACGGCTGCTACTTCATCTCGATGGAGCTGCTCGAAGGGCGCCCGCTGAACGACATCCTCTCCCGCCGCGGCCGGATCTCGGTGCGCGACACCGCGCGCATCGGCGTTCAGATCGCGGCGGGTATGCACTACGCGCACGAGCGGCGGATCGTGCACCGCGATATCAAGACCGCCAACCTCTTCTTCACGAAGGAACAGATCGTGAAGATCATGGACTTCGGGATCGCGAAGTCGCTGGAGGAGGTCCGGCGTTCGACGACGGTCGTCGGTGGGACGCCGTACTACATGGCCCCCGAGCAGGCCCGCGGCCAGGGCGTCGACCACCGCGCCGACCTCTACGCGTTCGGCGTGACGCTGTTCCAGATGGTGACCGGCGCCCTGCCCTTCTCCGAGGGCGACATCGCCTACCTGCACGCGCACGAGGCACCTCCGGATCCGCGCGAGATCGAAGCGAGCATCCCGGCGGAGCTCTCGGCGCTGATCCTGCGCATGATGGAGAAGCAGCCCGATGCGCGACCCGCCGACGCGGCGGAGGTCGGCGAGGCGCTGCGCGCGATCCTCGGCGGGACCCGGTAGCAGCCGGCGGGACGTTCGAGACGTATTCTCGCCAGCCCCGATCGGCCCGCGAACGAACGGACGCGAGGGGTCCGTTCCCGACGGTCGCGATCTCAGGTCGCCAGAACGAGTCGGTCGGCTACGCGCGAGCGCGCTGCGCGCGCAGCGCCAGCGCGATCAGCCCGAGGAGGAGCAGTGCACCGGCCTCGGGCTCGGGCACGACGAACGGCGCGGGCGGAGGGCCGCCGAACCCGATGGAGCTGCCGTGGAAGTCGTCGTACATCGAGTATCCGTCGCGCAGGATCATCGACGGGATCACGTCGTAGAGCGCGGGATTCCAGAGCGGCGTCAGGTCGACGGACAGCACCGGCTGTTCGAGCGATTCGTCGAAGAGCGTGTCGGTCACGTACTCCTCGACGA
>CAZPNB010000385.1:0-9754 GCA_964587305.1 uncultured Spirochaetales bacterium
TCGAGATCGAAGAGTCGATCGTGGAGGCGTATCAGCGCGGCCTGGACAAAGAATGGCGCTCCACCGGCTCGCACCGCGTGCCGAAGCCCGGGATCGTGCTGCTGCACGAGCTCGTGCACTGGGCCGACTATCAGGCCAACGGCAGGCGGACGCAGGTCGGAGCGCCCTACCACGACATCGGCTCGAAATGGGAGTGGTTGGTGTTCGCGACGTTCCTGCCGGAGATGGCCGGCGACTGACGCCTGGCTAGGGAAGCGTCGCCGCAAGCACCCGCAGTGCGTTGCCGCCGAGGATCTTGCGGATCGACGACTCGCCGAGCCCGGTATCGAGCAGCGCCTGCGTCAGCACCGGCAGCTGGCTGGTGTCGAAGCCGACCGTGGTGCCGCCGTCGTAGTCGGAGCCCAACGCGACGTGGTCGTCGCCCACCCGATCGGCCACGTAGCGGATCGCGCGCGCGACGTCGCGCGGCTCGATGCCGCACACGGCCGCCTGCCAGTAGCCGATCCCGATGACGCCGCCGTTCGCGGCGATCGCGCGCAGCTGCGCGTCGGAGAGCGTGCGCGCGTTGTCGCAGGTGCCCTTCGCGCCGCCGTGCGACACGAAGACCGGCACGGTGGCGAGCGCGAGCAGCTCGTCGATCGCGGCCGGCGAGAGATGGGCGAGGTCGGCCGCGATTCCGAGCTCTTCCATGCGCGCGAACGTGCGTCGGCCGAGGTCGGAGAGGCCGCCCTTCGCGACGCCGTGGGCGGACCCGGCGTAGGCGTTGTCGAAGAAATGCGCGAGGCCGATCATGCGCACGCCCAGTGCGAACGCGCGCTCGAGCTCTTGCGGGTCTGACTCGAGCGCGTGCGCGCCCTCGATGCCGAGGATTGCGCCGATCACGTTCGGGTCGTGCGCGCGCCGCTCGAGCAGCTGCGCGAGATCGGCGGCGGAGCGCACCCAGACCAGACCCGGGTCGCGGGCGATCGTCGCCGCGAGGCCGGAGGCCTGGCTTGCGAGGCGCGCGGAGGGCCCACCGAAGCAACCTGGCGAGAGCCTCAGGCAGAAGAGCACGCCGAGCAGATCGATCGCGCCGCGCTCGGTGCGGTCGATGTTCATGCCGGCGGGCGCCACCGTGGCCACGCCGAACACCTGCAGCGCGACTCCGCCGTCGCGCAGCCGCGGCAGGTCGACGTGCCCGACGGACGAGCGGTGCACCAGGTCGCGTCCGAAGAGCAGCGAGTCGGCGTGCAGATCGACGACGACCGACGACGTGTGCAGCGCACGCGCCCGCTCCGATACTTCCGGCAGCGGCACGGCCTCGACGCGATTGACGAAGCGCTCTGCGTTCAGCGCGAACGCAACCGCCAGCAGGACGGCTGCGATCGTCAACGCGGCGGCAGCGCGCCGAGGCCTCAGATCGCGCGCTCCTTTCCTTCCCAGTACGGGTCGCGCAGCCTGCGCTTGAAGAGCTTGCCGTTCGGGTCGCGCGGAAGCGCTGGGCTGAAGTCGATGGTCTTCGGCAGCTTGAACTTCGCGAGCCGCTCGCGGCAGAAGTCGAGCAGCTCCGCGGCGAGCGCGTCGCCGGCCATCACGCCCGGTGCCGGCTCGACCACCGCCTTGATCTCCTCGCCCCACTCCTCGTGCGGGATGCCGAACACCGCCACGTCACCGACCTTCGGGTTCTCGAGGAAGACGTTCTCGATCTCCGCCGGGTCGATGTTTGCGCCGCCGGAGATGATCATGTCGATCTTTCGGTCGCACAGGAAGAGGTAACCCTCATCGTTCAGGTAGCCGATGTCGCCGACCGTGAAGTAGACGGTGTCGCCCTTGACGATCCGATTCTTCACGGTCTTCTGCGCGTCGCCCTTGTACTCGAACTTTCCGGTCTCGCCGAGCTTCATGTACACGGTGCCCTGGCTTCCGATCGGCACGTCGTTCTCTTCGTCGTCGAAGATCCGCACCTCGGCGCCGGGCCACGGCCGGCCGACTGTCCCCGGGTACTTCATCCACTCCTGCGGCGTCACCAGCGTCCCGCCGCCCTCGGTGGCCGCGTAATACTCGTAGATCGAATCGCCCCACCACTCGATCATCCGCCGCTTCACGTCGGGCGGGCACGGCGCGGCGGCGTGGATCATGCAGCGGGTCGACGACGCGTCGTACTTCGCGCGGACCTGCTCGGGCAACAGCAGCATGCGGTGGAACTGCGTGGGCACCATGTGGCTGGTCGTCACGCGGTAGCGCTCGATCAGCTCGAGCGTCTTCTCCGCGTCCCACTTGTCCATCAACACCACCGCGTGGCCGAGGTGCAGCGAGTTTCCCGAGTAGACGAGCACCGCGGTGTGGTACAGCGGAGAGCCGCATAAGTGGACGTTGCCGTCCTCGGGTTTGATCCCGAACATCTGCCAGACCACCGACATCATCTGCATGATCAGGTCCGGCTCGACCTCTTTGGGCGCCAGCGCGCGCTTCACGCCCTTCGGCTTGCCGGTGGTGCCCGAGGTGTAGTTCATCACCGCGCCGGTGGCGCGGTCGGCCGGCATGTCGGAGGACTGGCCGGCGGTGAGCTCTGCGAACGGGCGGAAGCCGGGGACCTCGCCGATCGCGAAGCGGCCGTGCTTCGGGAACGCGATCTCGTCGGCAGCGCGCGCGCACTCGCGGGCGACGCGTTCGTGCCCGAGGAACGCCTTCGCGCCGCAGTCCTGCACGATGTAGGCGACCTCGGGCGCGGCGAGGTGGAAGTTGATCGGCGTCAGGTACCAGCCGGCCTGGAGGCAGGCCAGGTAGACGGCGTAGAACTCGGCACAGTTCGGCAGACAGACCGCGACGGTGTCGCCGTGCGTGAGGCCCTGCGCGCGCAGGCCGTGCACGATGCGGTTGCACTCGGCGAGCAGCTCGCCGCGGGTCCAGCGCCGCTGCTGCGGATCGACCAGCGCGAGCGGGCGGGGGTCGCGCTGCGCAAAAGTCCAGAAGCCATGATCGGCCATCAGCGGGCCTCCTTGCTCCTTGGCTCCTTGGGATGGGAGCGGGCGCATTCTACCCGAGCGGTGCTCAGCCGGGCGGCCGCTTCGCCCAGCCGCGGTCGTGGGGCGCCAGGAACACCACGTCGAGCTTCATGTGCTCGTGCAGCCAGACGCCGTCCGTGCGCGCGTACTGGTCGTCCTCCACACCCGCCATCCACATCGCGCGCCCTTCGCTGGTGGTGCACGGCGACAGGATGTCCCAGCTGCCGTGCGCGCGATCGCCGTCGACCTCGATGTGGGGCTTCAGGAAGAAGTGCCACGAGAAGGAGAGGGTGGGCTCGCACATGCGGCGGAAGATCTCGTCGCGTCCGTTGCAGACGCCGAGTCCGGCGCCGCCGTCCCAGATGCCGTCGGGAGTGAACAGCAGCGCGATCGCGCGCGCGGCCGCCTCGAGCCGGGTCTGATCCACGATGCCACCGCGCCGCTGGTACCGCGCGTCCACGAGCTGCGCGTAGCGCGCCTTCAGGCGGTGAATCGCCTGGACGTCCTCGGCCGCCCGCAGTCGGGCCTCGAGCACGTCGATCCGGCGAGCGAGCTCTTCGACTGTAGGCATCGCGCCGCAGGGTAACCCGCGCTTGCGGTGCCAGCGAGGACGTGTTGCAATCCGCGGCCCTTCCGCCACGAGGAGATCCGATCGATGAAGGCAGCCGTTCTGTGGGAGCTCAACAAGCCTCTCGAGGTGCGCGACGACGTCGGCCTCACCGATCTCGGGCCCGGCGAGGTCCACCTCGAGGTCGTGTCGAGCGGCGTGTGCCACTCGGACGTCTCGGCGCAGAACGGCACGATCCCGTCGGGTACACCGTGCGTGCTCGGCCACGAGGGCGCCGGGATCGTGCTGGAAGTGGGCCCGGGGGTCACCGACCTGAAGGCCGGCGACCACGCGATCGTCTCGTTCACGCCGGCGTGCCGCATGTGCAAGAACTGTCTGCGCGGCCAGGCGAACCTGTGCGCGACGATGATCCAGATGGCGATCACGCCGCACTTCGTGATCGACGGCAAGAAGGTCTCCGGCATGACCGGCTGCGGGACGTTCGCCGAGGAGATGATCCTGCCGCAGGCAGCGGTGATCAAAGTCGACGACGACATCCCGCTCAACGTCGTGTCGCTGATCGGCTGCGGCGTGATGACCGGCGTCGGCGCGGCGATCAACACCGCCCAGATCAAGCCCGGTAGCTCGGTGGTGGTGTTCGGCTGCGGTGGCGTCGGGATCTCCGCAATCCAGGGCGCGCGGATCGCCGGCGCGGCCGAGATCGTGGCCGTCGACACGCTGCCGGGGAAGCTCGAGATGGCGAAGCGGTTCGGCGCCACCCACGGCGTCACGCCCGACGACCTCGAGGGCGCGAAGCTCGAGGTGACCGGCGGCGAGGGCTTCGACTACGCGCTGGAGTGCGTCGGCCACCCGCAGACGATCCGCGCCACCTACGACGCGGTCCGCCGCGGCGGAACGGCCGTGATCGTCGGTGTCGGCCGGATGGAGCAGAAGATCGAGTTCTCAGCGTTCGAACTGTTCTTCGCCGAGAAGACACTCAAGGGCTCGATGTACGGCAGCGCCAACGTGCGCGTCGACTTCCCGCGCCTGCTGCGCCTGTGGAAAGCCGGCAAGCTCGACCTCGAGGGCATGATCAGCCGGCGGATCGAGCTCGACGACGTGAACGACGCGTTCCGCGCGATGCAGGCCGGCGAGGTCATCCGCTCGGTCATCGACTTCGCGTAGGAGGCCCCGCGCACAGTCGCGCGTCTTTCTCGTGCCGAACATCCGCTGGCTGCTCGCATTCATGACCGCCGTGCACCGCTTCGTCTACCAGCGGAGCGGTGGCCGGGTCGGCGGCCGTCTGCCGGGTAAGAGCTTCCTGTTGCTCACCACGATCGGACGGCGCACCGGTCTGCCACGGGTGATTCCGCTGCTCTACCACCGCGATGGCGACCGCTTCGTGGTAGTCGGGTCCAACGCGGGGGACGACCGTCCTCCGGCGTGGTGGTGGAATCTCCAGGCCCAGCCCGCGGCGCAGGTGCAGGCGGGCCGCGAGCACCACCACGTCTCGGCGCACCGGGCGCAGGGCGCGGAGCTCGACGCGCTGTGGCCGCGACTCGACGCCGCCTATCGGTATTATGCGGACTACCGCCGCCGGACATCGCGCGAGATCCCGGTCGTGGTGCTCGAGCCGGTGCAGGGCGCGAACGCGTCGGTTTGACGATCGTCTGTTACGGCCATACCCTGAGGCATTATGGCCATACCCAAGATCAAAGCCACCTACGCCCTCGATGCGGAGTCTGTGCGCGCGCTGGAGCGAATGGCGCGGCGTCTGCGCGTCTCGAAGTCCGAAGCGCTGCGCCGCGCGATTCACGTCGCTGCGGAGCGCGCGGTCGACGGGCTCGAGGAGGGCGTTGCGGCGCTCGATCGACTGCAGAGCGCCGCAGCCCTGTCTCGGGATGCGGCGCGCCGCTGGTCCCGCGCAGCGCGCGCACAGCGGAGAGCCGCGTCCGCCCATCGGGAGACGGGCGCGAAGTGATCCACCTCGACACCAGCTTCCTGGTGCTGGCGCTCGCGCGCGGGTCCGCGGCGGATCGCAAGCTTCGCGCGTGGCTCGATCGGCGTGAACCGATCGGGATCAGCGCCATCGGGTGGGCGGAGTTTCTCTGCGGCCCGCTGACACCAGCGGCCACCGAGCTCGCACGTCGCCTCGTTGGCGAACCCGCGGCCTTCACAGGTGGCGACGCCGCGCTGGCAGCGCGCCTGTTCAACACGAGTGGACGGCGGCGCGGATCGCTGGCCGACTGCATGATCGCTGCGACGGCGATCGAGGCCGGTGCCTCCCTGGCCACGGCGAATCCGCGCGATTTTTCGCGCTTCTCGGGCGCTGGCCTGGCGATCGCGTAGCACGGCGATGATGCCGCATGACGGCGCCGCGCCGGGAACGCTGCGGTTCCTGCCGCGCTCCCCGACGCCGCTACGCTCCGCCCGATGACGCCGACCGGCTCCTCGCCATTGCCGCGCGTCGATCTCGCACGCGTCGTCGATCTGGCCGCCGCGCTGGAAGCGGACTCCGGCGTCGATCCCGAGACGCAGCGCCAGCGCGACCGCACGCTCGGGCGTGCGCTCGCGGTGCGCGCCGGCGATGCCACCGCGCGCGTCGCGGCCTGGCTCGACCTGCGCCGCAATGGACCCGGACCGTCGCCCGGGGAGCGGGCGCTCGCAGCCCAGCGCGTGCTCCGCTCGCTCGTCGCGGGCGCGGGCGTCGCGACGGGCGTCGCAACGGCGCTCGCCGTGTTCTCCTACGACGGCGCGCGGCCGGTGAACGTCGTGCAGGTGCTCGCGGTGTTCGTGGGGCTCCAGGTGTTGCTGCTCGCCGCGACGGCGGTGATCGCGCTTCCCGAAGCCTGGCGCCGGCGCGTGCCCGGTCTGGCGGCGCTCCAGGACGTGCTCCGGCTCGCGAGCCCCGGACGCTGGCCGCAAGCACTTCGCCGCCTGCTCGCTTCGGCCGAGCGCGAGGCCTTCGACCGTCTGCTGGCGCTCGCGCGCCGACACCAGCGCCTGTACGGCGACGCGCAGAAGTGGGCGCTGCTGGTGGGCTCGCAGATCTTCGCGGTGGCGTTTCATTTTTCTGCGCTTGCGGCGGCCGGACTGCTGGTGACGTTCAGCGATCTCGCGTTCGGTTGGTCGACCACGCTCTCGATCGACGCCCGCGAGCTGCACCGCGCGGTGGAGCTGATCGCGGCCCCGTGGTCGCGCTGGCTGTCGGACGCGACGCCGACCTTCGCGCTGATTCAGGAGACTCAGTACTTCCGCGGCGCCGGCGGCTTCACCGTCGACGCACCGCGCTCGGCCGCGTGGTGGCGCTTCCTGCTCGCCAGCATGGCATGCTACGGCCTGGCTCCGCGCGTCGCGCTGCTCGCGCTCGCCTCGTGGCGTCAACGCGTGGCGCTTCGCCGGGTGTTCGCTGCGATGCCCGGCGTAGTGGATCTGCGCGATCGGCTCGACTCTCCATGGATCGCCACCGGCGGCGGCGGAGACGGTGCAGCGCTGCCTGAGGCGCCGGTCCGCAGTCGCGCAGCTCCTGCGCCGCGGCCAGCGCGCGTGCACGCCGTGCGCTGGTCGGGCGTGCCGATTGCCGAAGGCGAGGTCGGCGCGCTCGTGTCGGCGGCGCTCGGCAGCGACCTCTCGGGCGTCGTCGACGGCGGGGCCGGCAGCGGCCGCAGCGACGCAGCGCTGATCGACCTGCTCGCGGCTGCCGGCGAAGCACCGGCGCTGCTCGTGAAGGCCTGGGAGCCGCCGCTCGCCGAGCTGCTCGACTGGCTCGCTGAGCTACGCCTCGGGCTCGGCGCGGGCGTGCCGATCCTCGTGCTGCCGCTCGCGATCGGCGGCGGCGGGCGGCTCGCTCTCGCGGCAGGGCGCGACGCGCGCATCTGGAGCCGGCGCCTCGACACCGCGGTTGACCCGTGGCTCTTCACGGTGACCGCCGAGGCATCGGCGTGACCGGCGTACCGGCGTTCGCCGTCGTCGGCCACCCGAACAAGGGGAAGTCGAGCATCGTGTCGACACTCGCGCACGACGACTCGGTGCGGATCGCGCCCGAGCCGGGCACGACGATCGAGTGCCGCGAGTATCCGATGCGCGTGGACGGCGAGGTGCAGTACGTGCTCATCGACACGCCGGGCTTCCAGCGCGCGCGGCGCGCTCTCGACTGGATGCGCGGACGTGAGACCCACGCCGGCGCGCATCGCGCGGTGGTGGTGGCGTTCGTCGCTGAGCACCGCGGCACCGGACGCTTCCCCGATGAGTGCCGGCTGCTCGAGCCGGTGCTCGACGGCGCAGGCATCCTCTACGTCGTCGACGGCGCGCGGCCCTACGGCCCCGAGTTCGAGGCCGAGATGGAGATCTTGCGCTGGACCGGGCAGCCGAGCATGGCGCTCGTCAACCCGATCGGCGGCGATGCCCACGTGGAGGAGTGGCGGACGGCGCTCTCGCAGTATTTCAAGATCGTGCGCGTGTTCGACGCTCACGCGGCCTCGTTCGAGGCGCGCCTCGAGCTGCTGCGCGGATTCGGCCAGCTGGTGGAGGAGTGGCGCGCACCGCTCGAGGCGGCAGTGGCGGCGATCGCCGAGGAGCGCGAACGCGTTCACGCGCGCGTCGCGCGGGTACTGGCGGCGCTGCTCGGGGACGTGCTGGTGCACACCGAAAAGCGTCGTCTCGACCCCGACACGGATCCAGCGCTAGTCCGCGAATCGCTCGAGCAGGAATGGCAGGACGCGCTGCGGCAGCGCGAGCGCGATGCGCGGCGCGCGGTCGAGCGAGTGTACCGGCACCGCGCGATCGAGCGCGAGGAGCGCCCGTTCGAGTTGCTCGAGCCGGACCTGTTCTCGACGGAGCACTGGTACTTCTTTGGTCTCTCTCGCCGCCAGCTGGTCGCGTCGGGTGCGGCGGGCGGCGCCGTGCTGGGCATTGCGGTCGACGCCGCCGCGCACGGCGTATCGCTGTTGATGGGCTCACTGGTCGGCGCGGCCGTCGGCGGCGCCGGCGCGTGGTGGTCGAGCACGCGGCTCGCCCGGTTCCGCGTGCTGTCGCTGCCGATCAGCGGGCGGCTCTTGCGTTGCGGGCCCGCCGCGAGCCAGAACTTCCCGTACGTGGTGCTGGGCCGCGCGCTCTACCACCACGCGCGCGTCGCCGGCCGCACCCACGCCGATCGCGGCGCACTGGTGCTCGCCGACGACCCCGAGCGCGAGAACTGGATCGAGCGCCTCGGGGCGGGTCGCCGCAAGGAGCTCGAGCGGATCTTCCGCGCGATTCGCGGCGGTGAGGAACGGAGCGCGGAACTCGCCGGCTGCCTCACGCCGATCGTGGCGGAAGGGGATGCTCCGGGTCGCTAGCGGAAGCCGGAGCTGCCGCGTCGTCGAGCGCCGGCGCACCCTCGCCCTGCATCCAGCGGAACGGCGGATTGCGAAGCCAGAGCCCGAAGGTCTCTGGGGGCACCGGCTTGCCGAACAGGAAGCCCTGCATCCGCGTGCAGCCGTAGGAGCCGAGCAGCAAGAGCTGCTCGAGCGTCTCGACGCCCTCCGCGATCGTGGTCAGGTTCAGGCCCGCGGCGAGCCGCACGATCGCCTCGGTGATCGTCGCGTCGGCCGGGTCGGTGGTGAGCGTGCGTACGAACGACTGGTCGATCTTGAGCACGTCAATCGGCAGGCGCTTGAGGTACGCCAGCGCCGAGTAGCCGGTGCCGAAGTCGTCGATCGCCAGGCGTACGCCGAGGTTCTTGAGGGTGCGCAGGGTGTCCACGGTGATGTTCACGTCGCGCAGCAGGCTGCTCTCGGTGATCTCGAGCTCGAGGTTCTCGGGCCGCAGCCCGCTGTCCTCGAGCGCGCCCCCCACCACCTCGATCAGCCCCGGCTGCTGGAATTGCTGGGAGGAGACGTTGACCGACATGCGCAGCCCGGGGTACCCGAGGTTCTGCCACTCGGCGTTCTGCAAGCAGGCCTGGCGCACCACCCACTCGCCGATCGGGACGATCAGGCCCGTCTCCTCGGCGATCGACATGAACTCGCTGGGCTGCAGGAATCCGAGCTCCGGGTGATTCCAGCGCAAGAGCGCCTCCGAGCCCACGATCCGCTCGCGCCGCACGTCGTACTGCGGTTGGTAGTGGAGCACGAGGGACTGGCTCTCGAGGGCCGTGCGCAGCCCGCTCTCCAGGGCGGCGCGTCGCAGCACCGAGGCGTTCATGGCCTGGTCGAAGAGCTCGGAGCGGTTCCGGCCCCGCTCC
>CAZPNB010000386.1:0-4756 GCA_964587305.1 uncultured Spirochaetales bacterium
CTCATCCTCGATCCCAAGGAAGAATTCCCGGTTACCGTCGAGAACACCTGGGCCATCACGCCCATGACGAAGATGATTGCGGAGTTCCAGGCGAGCATGAAGCAGAACCCGCCCATCGCGCCCGGCACGCCCGACCCTTACACACCGCCGGCTCAGCGGCAATGAGAGTAGTGGCCAGCTAACAAGCGGTTGCAGCGGACGGCGCTGAAGCGCCGCCGCTGAACCGCGGCGTTGGGCAGCCGCCGCTAGCTCAGGCTCTCGAAGAAACGGCTGTACTCCTCCGATTCCTCGAGCAGGCGGATCCCGAAGCCGGGAGCGCGATGCGGGCCCGGCACCTCTGCGGTGGTCCACCAGACGAGACCGTGGACGTCGAGCTCCCTGCCCTTCCTATCGCGGAACGACACCGACACCAGCTCTCCCTGATGCGGGACCTCGCTTGTTCCGACGAACAGTCCCCCTTCTGCCACGTTTCGAATCTTTCCACGACCGTGGAGTGCCCCAGCCTCGAACTCAGTCTGAATCGCGGTGCGGATGCGTATTGCCATGGGGGGGGTGATCGGGCCAACGCGGGCGGCTTTGCGTGACGGATGTCACCGTCGAGAGCGGCGCTCTGCGAACAGCAAGCGGTTTCTGACCGCGCGCAGCGAGGCGAAGCCGAGTGAAGGTCGAACGGGCTAGCGTCGCGGCGCCGATGGATGACCGCGCCGCAACCTTCCGCGCCCGCGTCGAGGACGCGATCGCGCGCGACGACACCGCCGTGCTCGCCGACCTGGCGCTCGAGGTGGGCCTCGAGGCAGAGCCAAATGAGTGGGCACAGAGCTGCTGCGTGCAGCTGGCGCGCCACCGCAGCGCCGCCGTGCGCGGCAACGCGGTCGCGAGCTTCGGGCACCTGGCGCGCCGCTTCGGGCATCTCGATCCGGGGCGCGTGCGGCGGCTGGTCGAGATCGCGCTGTACGATCCGAGCGCTGCGGTGCGCGCCCGCGCGGCCGACGCAGCGGACGATCTGCTGACCTTCCTGGGCTGGGAGTTCGAGCGGCCGCCCGCACAGGAGTCGAAGCGATGAACGCGCGGGTGCGAGTGGCGCTGCCGCGCGACGCCGCGCCGGTGGCGGCGCTCTACGCGCCGATCGTGCGCGACACGGCGATCTCGTTCGAGGTGGAGCCGCCCGACGCCGCCGAGATGAGGCGTCGGATCGAGGACACGCTCGAGACGCTGCCGTGGCTGGTCGCCGAGCGGGAGGATGGCGTGATCGGCTACGCCTACGCGGCGAGCCACCGCTCGCGCGCGGCCTATCGCTGGTCGGCCGACGTGTCGGTGTATGTGGCCGAAACCGCGCGCGGCCAGGGCATCGGCCGCGCGCTCTACCGTCCGCTGCTCGCGTGGCTCGGCGCACAGGGCTTCCACCGCGCCTACGCGGGCATCACGCTGCCGAACGCGGCCAGCGTCGCGCTGCACGAGTCGCAGGGTTTCGCGTCCGTCGCGCGCTACCACGAGGTGGGCTGGAAGTGTGGAGCCTGGCACGATGTCGGTTGGTGGGAGCGGGATCTCGCGACGCCGGGTGATCCGCCACAGGAGCCGCAGCCGTTCGCGCGCTGGCGCAGGAGCGACTCCGGAACACGCGCACTCACCTCGCTCGACGCCCAGGGCTGACGCTCGCCGCCCGCTACACTGCGCGCCGATGAACGACGGCGGATCGGGCGCTCGCGATCCTGCGGGTCGCCGTTCGGGACGCGGGGTGAGCCGCCGCCTGGCCGCGGCGCTCGCGGCGCTCGCCGCATCGGCCTGCTGCGCGGCTGCGGCGGCGCCGCCCGTGCCTCCGACGGTGATCGTGATCTCGCTGGACGGTGTCCGCCACGACTACCTGGATCGCGGCCCGTTCCCCGCCTTCGACCGCATCGCGCGCGAAGGGCTGCGCGCCGGCCGACTCGTTCCGGTGTATCCCGCGAGCACCTTTCCGGGGCACGTCTCGCTCGCCACCGGAGCCAGGCCCGACGTGCACGGCATCATCGACAACCAGTTCTGGGACCGCGCGCGCGGTGCGCGCTTCGACTATTCGAACGACGCGAGCTGGATCGAGGCCGAGCCGCTGTGGGCGGCGGCGGAGCGCCAGCACGTGCCCGCGGCCGTTTTCTTCTGGGTGGGCTCCGAGACCGACTGGCGCGGCGTCGGGGCGCGCTATCGCGTCGCGCCGTTCGATCCGAAGATCGGCGAGGCGGAGAAGGTGGCCCGGATCCTCGCGTGGCTGGATCTGCCCGCTGCGCAGCGACCGCGGCTCGTGATGACGTGGTGGCACGGCGCCGACCACGCCGGCCACGCGAACGGGCCCGATCACCCCGACGTCGCGGCCGATCTCGCGAACCAGGACCGCCACCTCGGCACGCTGCTCGCCGGGCTCGACGCGCGCGGCGCGTGGAACCACACCACGCTGGTCGTCGTCAGCGATCACGGGATGACCACCGCGGAGAAGAGGGTGGACGTGGCCGGCGCGCTGCGCCGAGCCAAGCTGCGCCCGCGGCTCGAGATCGGGACGGCCGTGGCCCACGTGTTCGTCGAGAGCGCCGAAGAGCTCGGACGGGCGGAGCGCGCACTCGCAGGCCTCGCGGGCGTCCACGTCGATCGCCGCGACGCGCTGCCGGCATCGCTGCGCCTGCGACACGCGACGCGCACCGGCGACCTCGTCGTGCGCGCCGAGCCGCCGTACACCTTTGCCGCGGGAAATCTGCTCGCAAAAGCCGGCGACCTGCTCGGCCGCCGCCGCGGCGTGCATGGCTACGCGCCGGAGTACCCCGACATGGCGGGCATCTTCCTCGCGCTCGGTCGCGGCGTTCCGGCCGGCGCGCGGCCGGAGGCGGTTGCGATGATCGACGTCGCACCTACCGTCGCGGTGCTGCTCGACATCGACCCGCCGCGGAACGCCGAGGGCCGACCGATCACGGCGATCGGCGGCTCACCCGTTGGCGGCCCGGTATCCTCCGGGCGTGCCGATCCGTCCCGATGAGCCCTCGCAGTCGCTGACTGTCAGCTCGGATCCGATTCGGAATGCATCCACCTCGCGAGCAGCGGTGAGAGCGCGAAGCAGACGACGGCCGAGACAATCGCGCTGATCGCGATCTGGCCGAACACGTCGCCGTAGAGGTGCAGGGTGCCGCTCGGAGGTGGAACGACCTGCGCGGCACCCGCTTCGGCCCCGACGCCGGTGAGCTGTGCGATCAGACCGGCCAGGTACTGCGAGAACGCGGTGGCCATGAACCACCCGCCCATCACCGTGCTGACGATCCGCGCGGGCGAGAGGCGCGTCACCATCGAGAGGCCCACCGGTGACAGACACAGCTCGCCGGTCGTGTGGAGCAGGTAGCCCAGCAGGAGCCACGCGATGCTCACCATGCCGCGCGCGTCGGCGGTCTCGGCCCCGACCCAGAGTGCTCCGAAGCCGAGCCCGAGCTGGAGCAGGCCGAGCGCGAACTTCGTCGGCGTGCTCGGCTCGCGGCCGCGTGCGCCAAGGAACGACCACAGCGCGGTAAAGACCAGACCGAAGAGCAAGATGAAGACCGGGTTGGCGGCCTGGAACGTCGAGGCCGGGATCTCCGCGCCGCCGATTCCCATCCCGATGCTCGACTCCGCCACCGTCCACGCCAGCACCTGCGGCCCGCGCGGTGTCGCACCGCCGGCCGCGCTGCGAGCCCGATCGAGATCGGTGAGCGTGAACGGCTCGCCGCCTTCGTTGGCGTGCCCGAGCTGCTCCTGGGTCAGCGCCGGGAGCTGCTGGAGGTCGGCTTGCTCGGTCTCGAGCGGGATGCGCAGCAGCGTGCGCTGCCCGACCTCCCCCGGTGTGACGGTGCGCTCTTCGATCACGCGGTCGATGTTTCGGTCGGTGAAGTTGTTGATCGAGCTGCCGGCCTGCTCGAAGAACGCCCAGAACAGCATCGAGAAGAACATCAGGATCAGCACCACGAACAGGCGCTCCCGCTCCACCTGCTCCGAACGCAGGGCTTCGAACAACAGGTAGACCAGCGCGCCACCGCCAAAGATCGCCAGGATCGCGCCGGCGAGAGCGCTCTGGTAGACGAACAGAGCGAGCAGCGGGAGCGCGACTGCGATGCCCAGCACCACCGGCCAGATCGGTCTGCCCGCCGCCGACTCGGGAGGCCGGCCCGCATCGGCCGGCACGCCTCCGCGCCCGAGCGCCACCGTCGCGATCACGGCGGCCGCCGCCAGCGACAGCCCGACGAACGCGTTCACCGCGAGCTGATAGGGGTTGTTCTGGAGGAATAACAGCGACCCACTAATCGCGAGCGCGCCGCCGAGGATCAGGATCTGGGTGACGCGAACCGGCGCGGCGAAGACGGCGACGCCCGTCAACATGCCGATCGTCGCGAGGCCGAAGCCGTAGTGCCAGCCGAAGGTCTCTCCGACGTATCCGCAGACCAGCGGCGACAGCGCGGCGCCGAGGTTGATGCCCATATAGAAGAGCGTGAACCCGCCGTCGCGCCGCTCGCTTCCGGATGGATACAGCGATCCGACCATCGTGGAGATGTTGGGTTTGAAGAACCCGTTGCCGCAGCAGAGCAGCGCGAGCGCGCTGTAGAACGCCCACGGCTTCTCGACCGTCATCAGGAAGTGGCCGGACGCCATCAGCAGGCCGCCCCACACCACCGCACGGCGCGCACCGAGCAGGCGATCTGCCAGCATGCCGCCGATGAACGGGGTGGCGTAGACCAGAGCGGTGTACGCGCCGTAGACGGCATACGCGCGGCCG
>CAZPNB010000387.1:0-5376 GCA_964587305.1 uncultured Spirochaetales bacterium
TCTTGATGCGCAAGGACGCCGGCATCCCGGCGGTATGGGTGACGGGAGTGGCGCCAGCCGGCGATGGCACCGTGCGCCAGACGCTGCGCGACCCGGCGACGGACCTGTTCCGGTGAGGGACGTCCTCCTGCGCTACTTCGCGGCGATACGAGCCAACGACTGGGACGCACTCGCCGACACGCTCGCGGACGACGTGCACCGCACCGGGCCCTACCTCGACACCGTGCGCGGCAAGCAGGCCTACGTCGACTTCCTCGCCGGGGTGGTCCCGAAGCTGCCGAACTACGCGCTCGAGGTCGCGCGGATCCGGGCGCTGCAAGACGGGAGCGCGCTGGTCGAGCTGACCGAGTCGCTGGATCGGAACGGGCAGCGGATGGCGTACCCCGAGGCGCTGCTGTTCGAGTTCAATAGCGCGGGCCGCATCGCGCGCGTCGACGTCTACATCAAGCGGCCCCCCCCCATGAGTTATCGTGAGCCGCGAGTAACCGGTTCATGGGCATCACCGTCGCTCCGATCACCGAGCGTTTCGCCGCTGAGATCGGCGACGTCGATCTGGCGCGGCCGCTCTCCGCAGAAGACGCCGCGGCGGTCAAGCAGGCCTTCTGGACTTATGCGGTGCTGATCTTCACCGAGCAGAAGCTCCTGGCCGAGCAGCATCTGGAGTTTGCGAAGCTCTTCGGACCGCTGGAAATCGCGATGGGCGTGTACGGTGACGGGCCGATGCGCACGCGGCCGGAGATCGCCGACGTCTCCAATCTCAATCTCAAGAACGAGATCTGGGGCGAGCAGAGCCGGCTGCGCATGTTCCAGCTGGGCAACCGGCTCTGGCACACGGACAGCTCATTCAAGCACCTGCCGGCCCTGTGCTCGCTGCTCTATGCCCGGTCGATTCCGCCGATCGGCGGTCATACCGAGTTCGCCGATCAACGCGCGGCCTACGATGCGCTGCCCGAGGCCACGCAGCGCCGACTCGACGGCGTGGTGGCCCTGCACTGCATCGCGTACTCGCGCGCGCGTATGGGCTTTTCCGAGTTTACCGAGGTCGAACGCAAGAACCTGCCGCCCGTGCCGCAGATGCTGGTGCGCACGATCCCCGAGTCGCGCCGCAAGTCGCTCTATCTGGCCTCCCATGTCGGGCGCGTCCGCGGGATGGGCGAGGCCGAGGGCAAATCGCTGATCGACGAGCTGATCGCACACACGACGCAGCGTCAGTTCGTCTACACCCATCGCTGGCGCGTGGGTGATCTGGTGATGTGGGACAATCGCTGCACGATGCATCGCGGTTTGGCGTTCGACGATCTGCGTTACGAGCGCGACATGCAGCGCGCCACCGTCTCCGACATCGCCAACACCTGCGAGCAGGCGGGCGTGCTGCTGAGCTGAATCGTTCGCCGCTCGCGTAACGTCCCAGGTTGCAAGAAGACCGCTGCCTCAGCTCGTGACCGAAGCTGACACAAAGGGACCTTGTGCGTCGCAGGGGCCGCCGATAGCGTCCCCGTTGCGATGGTGTCGGACGCCGCTAGAGAGATGCTCAGGGCGCACGTGGCCGGAGAACTCGCTGGTGATCTCGACGCGACGATGGCTCCGTTGTCGGATCACCCGGTCTGGCTGATCCCGAACTACCGCCTTGAAGGGCGCGAAGCAGTGCGGGCCATGTACGAGATGGCCTTGAACGTCCAGCCCGCGGAGTACGTGCAGGAAATTCTTCGGGCGCTTGACGATCCGAAAGTCACGTATTGGGGAGACTCGCATTGCGTGATCGAATACTCCGATGAATACCCGCTTCATCGGGGCTGGATCTTGGTGGTGCATTTCGACGGAGATCGAGTTGCGGGCGAGCACGGCTATCAGACGTTGCCCGATCAGTTCGCGCGGTCTGGCGGAAGCCTCGGGGCGGACTTCGAAGAACTGCCAGGTGTGACTCGGCTGACATGAAGCGTCTCGGAATGTCGGGCTGTCGCGAGCGTTCGCGAGCGCCCCTCACACGTAGCGCCCGAAGTGCAGATCTGTCTTGCGTATCGCGTGCACGCGCATTCGAGAACGGGCACTCGGGCGCGCGGCAGGTCGCCGGAGCTTTCGGCGTGGCTGGCGGATCGCGGCAGTAGGTGAGCCACGCCAAAACGAACCTGAACAGGATTTGAATCCAGTTGCGGGCGCCCACTGACCAATCTGGGAGGCCTCGGCGTCACGACGCCGCGTCGATCGCCGCCCACAGCTCGGGAATACCCAGCCCCGTCTCGGCCGAGGTGGCGAGGATCTCGCGCGCCGGAAGCTCCGGCGCGGCGCGCAGCGCGCGCACGCGCTCGGCGCGGCGCATCGGCCTGAGCTTGTCGCACTTGGTCAGCACCACGACCACCGGAACGCCGCGTTCGGCGAGCCACTGGAGCAAGAGCGTCTCGTCGGGACCCGGGTCGCGGCGCAGATCCTGGAGCAAGACCGCAAGACGCAGCGTCTTACGGTTCCCGAGGTAGGCCTCGATCCACTGCCTCCACTGCGCGCGCTCCGACTTCGCCACCTTGGCCCAGCCGTAGCCCGGCAGGTCGACGAACCAGACCTCGCGTTCACCGCGCACGACGCGGAACCAGTTCAACAGGCGCGTCTTGCCCGGCGTGCCCGAGGTGCGCGCCAGCGCTCTGCGCCCGACCAGCGCGTTCAACAGGCTCGATTTGCCGACGTTCGAGCGGCCGAGGAACGCGATCTCCGGCGGCCCCGGCGCGGGGAAGCCCGACGCGCTCGCCGCACTGGTGATCAACTCCGCCTGCGACACGCGCGGCGCCGCGCGGCGCCGCGTCACCGACGCGCCGGCAGCGCGTCGGCGAGCCGCGCGAGCGCCGCGTCGATCGTCGCGTCGGACGCGGCGTAGCAGAACCGCAGCCAGCCCTCCCCCGCCGCGCCGAAGTCGACGCCGGGCGCGGTGCCGACGTGGGCGCGCTCGAGCAGGTCGAACGCGAGCGCGCGCGAATCGGCGGCGAACGCGCGCGCGTCGGCAAAGGCGTAGAATGCACCCGCCGGTGCATGGGGTATGCCGAAGCCGAGCTCGCGCAACCCCGCCACCATCCGGTCGCGGCGCCGCGCGTATGCGTCGCGCATCGCGCGCACCGTGTCCGCCCCGTCCGCGAGCGCCGCGATCCCCGCGCGCTGCACGAAGCGGTTCGCCGAGATGAACAGGTTCTGCGACAGGATCTGCAGCGGCCGCACGCGCTCGCGGGGCGCCACCAGCCAGCCGAGGCGGAAGCCGGTCATCGCATAGCGTTTGGAGAAGCCGTCGAGGACGTACGCGTCGTCGCTCACCTCGAGTGCGGACGTCACGCGCGCGCCGTCGTAGACGAGGCCGTCGTAGATCTCGTCCGAGACCAGCGGCACGCCGAGCGCGGCGATCGCGCGCAGCGCGTCGGCGCTCTGCACCGCGCCGGTCGGGTTGGCGGGCGAGCCGACCACGATCGCGCGCGTGCGCGGCGACAGCGCCGCGCGCACTGCGTCGGCGTCGAGCGGGTAGCCGCGCGCCGGATCGGTAGGTACGAACACCGGCACCCCACCACACGCGCGCACGAAGCTCGGATAGCACGGATAGTGAGGCGTGCCGATCACCACCTCGTCGCCCGGGTCCACGAGCAGCGAGAACACGAGCAGCATCGCCGGCGAGGTGCCGCTGGTGACGATCACCCGCTCGGGGTCGACCGCGATGGCGAAGCGCCGCGCGCAGTCGGCGGCGATCGCCTCGCGCAGCTCGAAGAGTCCTCGGCTGTCGGTGTAGCGGGTCTCGCCGGCGCGCAGCGCCGCGACGCACGCCTCGACGGCTGCCGGCGGCGGCGCGAAGTCGGGCTCGCCGATCTCGAGATGCAGCACCTTTGTCCCGGCGCGCTCCATCGCGAACGCGCGCTCCATCACCTCCATCGCGAGGAAGGGCTCGATTTCTGCGACGCGGGCGGCGAGCTTCGCGGGCATGCCCCCGGGTAGCCACGGGGAGCCCGGGTGTCAACTGACCCCGCGCCGCAACTAACGGATTTTCATAGGTTTCCTGGCCCGGGGTGCTTTGACCGCGGCCCGGCCATCGGATACGCTCCGCCGGCATGTCGAAGGGGTTCCAGGTTGCCGGCGGCGCGACGCTCGTCGCTCTGCTGCTCGGCTGGTATGCGGCGACCAACCTCGAGGAAGGCGCCTCCTTCGCCTACTACCAGTCGCTCGACGAGTTCACGAGCTCGCCGGATGCCAGAGGCGGGCGGCACGCGCGAGTGCACGGCTATGTCGCGGTCGGCTCGATCGAGCGAGACGTCGCGAGCCGCAGCGTGCGCTTCGCGGTGCAGAACGAGCCGCCGCACGCGGGAGGCAGCGCTCTCGGGGCGATGCCGGTCCTGTTCGTGAGCCTCGAGACGCCGGATCTGTTCAAGGACGGGGCCGAGGTGGTGCTCGAGGGTCGCCTCGCCCAGGACGGGCCCGGCGCGCGCTTCCGGGCCGACAAAGTGCTCGCGAAGTGTCCGTCGAAGTTCGAGGGAGTCGCAGAGGGCCAACCCCCAAGCACTCCGTCCGCGAGCGGCTGACCCGCAAGCGGCCGAAGGCCGCACGCAGTGAGGCGGAGCCGAGCGAAGTCGAAAAAGGCGAGCGTCCCGGCCCCCGGAACCCCGAAGCGACGCGAGGAGCGGCATGTCCGAGATCGGAGCGGTTTCCCTTCGTTTGGCGCTGCTGATCGCAGCCTCCGGCTTCGGCGCCGCGTTGTACGCGGGCATTGCGCGGCGCGAAGACTGGACGCGCGTGGCCGAGCGCAGCGTCGGCGTCGTGTTCGCGCTGGTGACCTCGGCGATCGCCGCACTGTTCGTCTGCTTCGCGCAGCACGACTATCAGCTCTCCTACGTGGCGGCCCACTCGGCGCGCAGCATGGCGCTGCAGTATCGGCTGGCGGCGCTGTGGGGCGGGCAGGCCGGGTCGCTCTTGCTGTGGCTGTGGATGCTGTGCGCCTACTCGGCGGCCGCCGTCTGGTTCCACCGCGCGCGCGCGCGCGCGCTGATGCCGTGGGTCGCCGCGGTGCTGCTCGCCAACGCGATCTTCTTCCTGGTGCTGCTCGTCGCGATCACCGATCCATTCGAGAAGCTGCCGCCCGGGCAGGTCGCGTCCGATGGCAGCGGACTCAACCCGCTGCTCCAGCACCCGGTGATGATGATCCACCCGCTGATGCTGTACACCGGGCTCACCGGCTTCTCGGTACCGTTCGCGTTCGCGTTCGCGGCGCTCGCGACCGGCGATCTCGGCACCGCGTGGTTCCGCACCACGCGGCGCTGGACGCTCTTCCCGTGGCTCTTTCTGTCGATCGGCAGCCTGCTCGGCGGCCGCTGGGCCTACGAAGTGCTCGGCTGGGGCGGCTACTGGGCCTGGGACCCGGTC
>CAZPNB010000388.1:0-12570 GCA_964587305.1 uncultured Spirochaetales bacterium
TTGCGGACACCAGCTCGATCTCGGCCCCGTAGAGATCGCGACCCGACGGGACCAGATGCAGATAACGCAAGTCGGTGGCGCGCGTCATCGACTTCATGACGCACTCGCCGATCAGCGCGTCATAAACGTGCGGCTGGGACCCGCTTGCACCGAATGCGCTGGTGGCGTTGGCCTGTGGGTCGAAATCGACGAGGAGGGTGGACCGCTCGGAGGCCGCGAGGCTTGCGGCGAGGTTGACTGCCGTGGTGGTCTTCCCCACGCCGCCCTTCTGGTTGACGATTGCGTAGACCCGGCCCGAATGGGTCATCGGTTCTCACTCCGTTGGTCACTCGCGCCACCAAACCCTCACTACGCCGGTGAACCCCTGGGGGACGATGGCGCCCTTCTTGATAACACATGTGGTGGGGTGTTTCCAAGGGCTCACGCGCGAAACTCCGAGAGTTTCTCATGAATGAATCCAGCTGCTTACATCCACGCACTCGGCGTGCGCAGACGCGCGATCCAGACCGCCCGCAACGGCCCGGCGGGCGCCGCGTATTCGAATGTGCGGCCTTCGATGAGGTCCGGGTGAGAGAACGTCGAGACGCCCGGAACGGTCGCGATCGCGACCCATCCCGAGGTCGCCATCCACGGCAGCATCCACTGGAGCGCCAGCTCGGGACGCGCGAGCGCCTGCGAGATCACACCTTCACTCGGGCGGACGTCGAGCTCTTCTGCGCGACCGAGAAACGCAACCGCGTTGTCCAGCTCCAGCTCGCGGATCGCCGCGCGCTGGAAGTGATGTCGTCGCTGCCGAGACTCGACCAGGTAGATCGTGCTGCCAGGTCGACAAATCGCCAGTGGGAGCCCGGGGACTCCTGCACCGGAACCCAGGTCCGTGAGGGTGACCGCCGCTGGAAGGACCTGGTTCAACGCAGCCGCCTCGAGGAGGAGGCGCTGCGCAATCGCGAGCGCCCCACGATGACCGGTGAGGTTGATTCGCTGACTCCAGCGCTCGAGAAGGAGGGCCAGCTTCACCCAGCGGTCGACCGAATCGGCTGCGGTGTCGAGACCGAGCAGCGCCAAGCCCTGCCCCAGAACCGCCTCCAGCTCCTTTGAGCTCGAATCCAACCGCTGGGTCACCTCACAGCTTGGCGGGGAGCGACGCGCTCGGCTGTTCCACGTGGAACACTCATACGAGGCTGGCGGACGATTCCGTTCCACGTGGAACGTGCCTGGGGAGGCGCCTTCGGCGCCTCAACAACAGCGAGGAGCTCAGCTGTCCGAACCCTGGCTCTGACGTATCGCTTCCTCGTATTCGGGGGCGCCCTCGGGAACAACGACCACCT
Source organism: uncultured Spirochaetales bacterium (assembly GCA_964587305.1). Lineage (GTDB taxonomy): Bacteria > Myxococcota_A > UBA9160 > UBA9160 > SMWR01 > JAHEJV01. Next base: position 1,329 of record CAZPNB010000388.1, read on the forward strand.
GACGGAAGCGACCCTCGCCGATGCTCATCGTCGCGACCCCTCCCTGTTCCCGGACGCTGATGTGAATCGTGCGGCGATCGCGACCGTTCATCGGATCGAGCGCGATCGCCCGACCGCCCTCGATCGCACGCTTGACGACCCGCTCCGCCAGTCGCTCCAGATGGCGCTCTCGCGACTCGGAGCCACCCTCCACGTCGAGCACCACCCGGCCCGTACCCTCTTCGTCTTGGCGCGAGAGCACCTGGTTCGCGAGGAGCTGAAGTGCATCGATCGCGCGTGCGTCGCCTGAAGAGAGCACCTCGGCGGCACCGCCCTTCACTTCGACCACCGTGTTCCCGTCGTCCTGACTCTCGCGAATCTCGAACGGCCCCACGTCGACGCGCTCGATCGCCCCTTTCACGAACTCCCCAATCTCGCTCAAGCTCCCTTGCGTCGTCCCCACCGACGGCTGATCCGAGAGCTCCGGGGCGGGCGCTTCCCGCGGTCCTGGGTCGCGGGTCTCGAAGCTCCCTCGGGCCTCCCTGCCGCTGCCGGCGTCACGACCTCCTCGGCCGTCCCGACCGCCCCGATCGCGATCGCCGCGATCCCCCCCGCGACCTCCGCGCCCTTCACGGCCTTCCCGGCCACGACGGACGCCACCTCCGTCCCGCTCCGAACGAACGGGCGGCTTGCGATCGCGCGGCACGGCCACCACCGCACTTCGACCGCCCAGCCCGTAGACCTCGCCCACGGCGAACTCGCGCACGCGGAGCTGATCCACGGCGAGTCCGAAGAACGATCTCGCCTTCTCGAGTGCTGCGTCTCGATCCTCACCGATGAACTCATGCGGCTCCTGCTTCGGGTCGTACACCGTGTCACTCCTATGCTCTCCCACCTGGGAGGCGGTGGGTCTCGCGCGGTCAAGCGCTTTCGATCGCCGATCGATTCAGCTCGCCGACGGGCCGATGTTGCGCCCGATCCAGAGCTGATGCGTGATCGCGAGGACATTACTCATCATCCAGTAGAGCACCAAGCCCGACGGAAACGTGTAAGACACCACGGTCATCATGCCCGGCATCATGATCAACATCATCTTCGCCTGTGCCGGGTCCATCTGCATCGGTGTGAGCTTCTGCTGCACGAACATCGATGCCCCCATCAAAAGCGGAAGCACGCGCACCGGAAACTCGATTCCGGGCATCGTGAACAGCAGATCGGGTGCTGAAAGGTCGTCGATCCATCCGAGGAACGGCGCTTGGCGCAGATGAATCGAGCTCCGCAGCGCGTAGAAGAGGCCAATGAACACCGGCAGCTGCAACAGCATCGGGAAGCAACCCCCCAGAGGATTCACCTTCTCCTGCCGGTAGAGGCTCATCATCGCCTCGGACTGCTTCTGCCGATCGTCGGAGTGCTTCTCCTGGATCTCCTTGATCATCGGCTGGATACGCCGCATCCGCTCCATCGAGCGCATCTGCTTCACCGTGAGCGGCGCCATCGCGACGCGCACCAGAATCGTCAGGATGATGATCGACCAGCCATAGTTCGGAATGAACGAGTACAACACCGCGAGCAACCAGCTGAATGCGCGCGTCACCGGTGCGATGAACGACCAGCCCAGATCGATCGAGCGAGTGGCAGTTGGCGCGAACGCCTCCAGTCGCTCGATCTGCTTCGGCCCAAAATACGCGCGATACTCACGCGCCGCGTGCTGGCCGGGAAGCAACGTCACCGGGTCGAAGTACACCTGGATGGCGCCCCGACGACCACTCTCGACGCTGACGAAACGCGCGCGGGCTGCGCTCGGCTGATCCGGGAAGAGAGCATTCAGGAAATAGGGTGTCTGCACCCCGGCCCAGTCGATCTCGCCCGCGAATTCCACCGGCTCGCCACCCTTCTTGCCGGTGAACCAGCCAAAGAACCCGGCGCCGCCCAGACTCGTTAGCAGCGTGCTCTCCAACGCGCCCTCGCAGAGAGCCGCAGCACTCTGTTCGCGGAAGTCGTTGCCAACGCGCTCCTGGATTGGCATCTCCACGAGGAAAGCCGACGCGATCGCTGGGCTCGCGACATTTGACACATCGATGCGTAGGCGGAAATCGTATCCGTCGTCGGAGAAGGTGTAGGTCTTGCGCAGCGCGACGCCACCGCGCTCCAATATGAAACGCACCTCTGTGTCGGAGCGACTCTCGACGCGCCATGCTTGCTTCGACAGGTCGCCGAGCTCCATCTCCGGGAACGGAGTGGATGCCGTCGCGAGCGCGTCGCTCGTGTCGACGAGTCGGATCGGGTCGCCGTGGCGGTCGGTAAAGTCGGTCAGTTCCCAGTCCCGCAGCGAGGCGCCTTCGCTGCTCAACTGCGCGAAGTAGAGTGGGTGCGTGATCCGAATCATCTCCGCGGCTACGGGCGGTTCCGCATCCGCCGCCGTGGTTGCCGGTGACGGCGAGACGGATCCGGTTTCACCGGGCTGGGCGGTGGATAGCACCGGGTAGCGCGAAGGTGCTGACTCCCGATCGGGTTCTGGAACCACTTCGGAGTGGACTTTCGCCGGAGCCTTCTCCTGGGGACGCTGCGGCGGCTCTTGGACCAGCGACCAGAGCGACAGCACCAGGAACGAGAGAGCGAACGCAAGCACTAGGTTGCGGTCCACGGCCCTATCTCTCTCAGGGTACCGGGTCGTAGCCGAAACCACCCATGGGATGGCAACGCCCGACGCGCTTCACCGCAAGCCAGCCGCCCCGCGCCACCCCGTGACGCTCGATCGCACCCATTGCATACACCGAGCAGCTCGGGTCGAAGCGGCATGCGGGCCCGAGCAACCGCGAGAATGCGATCTGATACCCCCGAATGACACCGATCAAGCCACGGCGTGCCCAGTGCCGCGCCGGAAACCAGGACTCCCCAGCCGCCGCCGTCATGTTTCACCTTGCATGGCTTCGTTCAGCGCGGCGAAGACAGCCGGCCCCGTGAGTCGCGCGGCAGCAGGTCGCGCGATCACCACGATGTCCCGCCCTCCGGCGTCCATGCGCCCACCACGCCGGAACCATTCGCGAATCAAGCGCTTGACCCGATTTCGTGCGACCGCGTTCCCGACCTTCCGGCTTACCGTCACCCCGAGCCGCGTTGCCTCCAGTCCCACGAAGGCCCCACCAACCAACACAACGAACGCTTCTGTCACGTGTCGCCGTGCCGCCGATGAGAACTCGCGAAACTCACGCGGCTGCCGAATCCGTGCCTCCCGAGGGAACAACCCCGTCGAGGCGATCACCCTTGCTTCGACGGAATTGACGGAGTGAGTCGCTTCCGCCCCTTCGCCCGACGACGCTTCAGAACCAATCGACCACCCCGGGTCTTCATGCGCGCCCGGAACCCGTGGACACGGCGACGCCTGATTCGACTCGGCTGGTACGTACGCTTCATGATTGGAAGACCCTCGGGTCAGCGAAATGCGGCAGGAGCCAAGACACTTCGCCGCAGGCGAACCCACTTCGCGGGGAACGTGCAAAGTAGCCATCGCTGTAAGCACGTGTCAACCGCCGATCACTACCCCTCGCCCCTCTCTACCTCGAAAGCCATTCGCTCAGCGCATCGCGTGGTACCATAAGCTGCGATCACGCGGGCATCAGAACGCGCCACTTGCGATCCGGGGAAACGCATACAACAAGTGGATGTCTCGCTAAGCCGAGAAGTCAGTGGATCATCGGCCGGTTGCGACCGTTGTGTCCTCCGACGAGAGCTTCTTATTCCTCTCACTACGATCAGTACAGACTCCCTAGTAGAAGAAAGAGCGTCAGTCGGTTCCGCAACAACCCTGATTGATCGAGAGCCACCCATGAAACTCACCATCGAGAAGAACGAGCTACAGCGGGGACTTGGTCGCATCCAGTCTATCGTCGAGAAGCGCAATACGATGCCGATCCTGGCCAATGCGCTCCTCGAAGTCGTCGGAAAGGGCAAAGACGGCTCGCTGAAGCTGGCGGCGACCGATCTCGAGGTCGGCATCCGTAGCACCCATGCGTGCGACGTGGCCAAGACTGGCAGCCTAACAGTTGCGGCTCGCAAACTGTACGAGATCGTGCGAGAGCTTCCCGACGAGAAGATTCACCTCGAGGCGTCGAGCAACGCGTATCTCACGCTGCGATGCGCACGGGCGGAGTTTACACTCGCCGGCACGACGGCGGACGAGTATCCAAGTCTTTCGAGCTTCACTCCGACGACACTAATGACGGTTTCCGCCGCGGTGCTCTCTGAGATGATCGAGCGCACGATGTACGCAGCCTCTACCGACGAGACTCGCTATAACCTGAACGGCGTCTATATAGAGCGGATCGCGGAGACCAGTAAGCTCCGGATGGTGGCTACCGACGGACATCGTCTGGCATATGTAGACCGTCCACTCGGCGAAGGGCTCACCGCGCTCGCCGAGCATGGCGTGATCATCCCCCGCAAAGCTCTGGCTGAATTGAAGCGTCTCGTCGACGAGGAGGATGCTGACGAGATCGAGCTCGGGTTCGAGGGAAACAGTGGACTCGCCCGAAAAGGCGGTGTCACACTGACAATGCGCTTGATCGAAGGTGAGTTCCCGAACTATCGCCAAGTGATCCCAACCGAGCGGGGTCTTCAGCTCTGCCTTCCTACTGAAATCTTTAGCCACGCGCTACGACGAGTTGCACTGCTCTCCGCCGAGCGGAGCCGAGCGATCAAGCTCGAGCTTGCGGAGGGCCAGATGAGCCTCTCATCGAACAATCCGGATCTTGGCGACGCGCGCGAGGAGCTGGACGTGGATTATGCGGGCGAGGCCACGAGTATTACGTTCAACGCCCGCTATCTGATCGACGCCGTCAGCGCGGCTCGTAGCAAGGAAGTTCGCTTTGGATTCCGCGACGCGCTCTCGCCGGCCGAGCTCTCTCCCACCGACGACGAAGACTCGCTCGCCGTCGTAATGCCGATGCGGCTGTGAGCACCAATCTCGATGCCCAATCGGATAGCTAGAGGCTTTACGCTAGGTTAGGCTTCTTGTAGGCTCTCTAGCGGTCCGCGGATCGACTCCGGGGCCGCCCCCGCCTTGGAGCGCGGTGAGGCTCAAGGCGCGCCAGTGGAACGCAAGGGACCCGCCGGCGGCTCACGGAAGCCCACAGCGGCCTCAGAAACCGATCCTCAGCGATCTCGAACGCGCGCGCACGGCTCACCGCCGCAGCGGCCTCTGGGAAGTTCTCGCGAGTGAGCTACGACGCCAGTGCCATCGAGGTGCTCGAGGGCCTCGATCCCGTCCGCAAGCGGCCCGCGATGTACATCGGCACGACGGGCCCCGCAGGTCTCCACCACCTCGTCTACGAGGTCGTCGACAACTCGATCGACGAAGCCGTGGCGGGGTTCTGCAAGCAGATCGAGGTGATCCTCCACCTCGACGGGAGCGTCACGGTGACCGATGACGGGCGCGGCATCCCCGTCGATGAGCATCCCACGGAGAAGCGCTCAGCGGCCGAAGTCGTGATGACCACCCTCCACGCGGGTGGCAAGTTCAACGACAGCACCTACAAAGTTTCGGGTGGTCTGCACGGCGTGGGCGTGTCGGTCGTCAATGCGCTCTCCGAGCGGCTCGAGCTGGAGATCCGGCGCGCGGGTGCCGTCTGGCGCCAGACCTACCGGCGCGGCGAGCCCGACGGCGACCTCCAGGAGATTGGCATCACCGACAAGACCGGCACCCGGGTCACGTTCCTGCCCGACAGGCAGATCTTTCCGATCACCGAGTACGAGTTCGACGTGCTCTCGCAGCGCCTGCGCGAGCTGTCGTTCCTGAACGCCGGGCTGCGCATCCACATCAGCGACGAGCGCAGCGGCAAGAGTCACGACTTCTCCTACGAGGGCGGGATCGTCTCGTTCGTCGAGCACCTCAACCGCAACCGCGCACCGCTGCATCGGCCGCCGATCCTCGTATCCGGCGAGCGGACCATGTACAGCGGAGGCAAGGAGGTGAGCGTCGCGATCGAGATCGCGATCCAGTACAACGAGAGCTACAACGAATTGGTCTACTCGTTCGCCAACAACATCAACACCGTCGAAGGCGGCAGCCACCTGATCGGCTTCCGCACCGCGCTGACGCGGACGCTGAACCGCTACATCGTCTCCCAGACCAAGAACGGAAAAGGCGACGGCGGCGAGCCGCTCTCCGGCGACGATACGCGCGAGGGGCTGACCGCGGTCATTTCGGTGAAGCTCCCGCAGCCGGAGTTCGAGGGGCAGACCAAGTCCAAGCTCGGCACTTCGGATGTGCGCGGCCTCGTCGAGGCGCTGCTCTACGAGCAGCTTGGCGACTACCTCGAGGAAAACCCGGGAGTCGCGCGCCCACTGATCGCGAAGGTGCAGGACGCCGCACGCGCCCGGGCGGCGGCGCGCAAGGCGCGCGACCTGGCGCGCCGCAAGGGGGCCCTATTCGATCACAGCCTTCCGGGCAAGCTCGCCGACTGCCAGGAGCGAGACCCCGCGAAGTGTGAGCTCTTCATCGTCGAGGGCGACTCGGCCGGCGGCACCGCGAAGCAGGGCCGCTCGCGCGAGACCCAGGCGATCCTGCCGATTCGTGGCAAGATCCTCAACGTCGAGCGAGCGCGCCTGGACAAGATGCTCTCGAGCGTGGAAATCCAGGCGCTGGTCACCGCGATCGGCTGCGGGATCGGGCCCGACTTCGACGTCACCAAGGCCCGCTACCACAAGATCATCATCATGACCGATGCGGACGTGGACGGCAGCCACATCCGCACGCTGCTGTTGACGTTCTTCTACCGGCAGATGCGCGACCTGATCGGACGCGGCTACCTCTACATCGCGCAGCCGCCGCTGTTCAAGGTGAAGAAGGGGCGCAGCGAGCGGTATATCAAGGACGAGCGGTCGCTCGAGGATCACCTGCTCGACCTCGCGCTCGCGGGTGGCACCGTCCACGCGAGCGGCGCGGACGTGCCGCTCGGCGTGGCGCAGCTGCGCGGGTTGCTCACCACTGCGAGTCAGTACAAGCGGCTGCTCGGGCGGATCGCGATGCGCCGCCTCGACGAGCGGGTCGTGGACCAGGCGATCCGCGAAGGAGAGCCCAGCGAGGCGACGCTCGCCGACGCGGGAGCGCTGCGCGACCGCGTTGTGCCGGCTCTGCGCTCGCGTCTCGAGGCGCGCGTTGGCACCGACGCCGTCCCGACCTGGCAGGTCGAGGCCGACCCCGAACACAGCGCCCACCGGATCGTCGCCGAGACGCGCCGCGCAGGCGTCGACTATCGCACGTCGCTCGACACCGCCTTCGTGCGTTCGCCGGATGCGCAGCGCCTGCGCGAGCTCTGGCAGAGCATGCATGAGGTGGGCACCCCGCCGTTCCGGGTGCTGCGTGCCGACGGCGAACCCGAGGAGATCGGCGGTCCGATCCGCCTGCTCGATCGGCTGCTCGAGCTCGGCAAGCGAGGCCTGTCGATTCAGCGCTACAAGGGCCTCGGTGAGATGAACCCGGATCAGCTCGCCGACACCACGATGAATCCGGCATTGCGCACGCTGCTCCAGGTTCGCGTGCCCGACGACGTCGAAGCCGAAGACGCGTTCAGCACGCTGATGGGCGACGACGTCGAGCCGCGCCGCCAGTTCATCGAGCGCAACGCGCTCGACGTCCAGAACCTCGACATCTAGGAACCCGCGTGTCCGACGGAATCGAGATCCCCGAGCCGCGCGAGCCGTCCCATCCCGGGGGAGGCGGAGATCCGCCGGAGCCCAGCTCGCCGCCGGTGAACATCGAGGACGAAGTCCGGCGCTCGTTCCTCGACTACTCGATGTCGGTCATCGTCAGCCGCGCGCTGCCCGACGTGCGCGACGGTCTGAAGCCCGTCCACCGCCGCATCCTCTACGCGATGCAGCAGGAGGGGCTGCTCTCCACGCGCGGCTACTCGAAGTCGGCCGGCGTGGTCGGCGAGGTGCTGAAGCACTATCACCCGCACGGCGACAGCGCGGTCTACGACTCGATGGTGCGGATGGCCCAGGACTTCTCGCTGCGCTACCCGCTCGTCGACGGTCAGGGGAATTTCGGCTCGATCGACGGCGATAACGCCGCCGCCTACCGCTACACCGAGGCCCGGCTCACGCGCTTGGCCGAGGAGATGCTGAGCGACATCGACCGCGAGACGGTCGACTTCGTGCCCAACTTCGACGGCGGCATGCTGGAGCCGGTGGTCCTGCCGTCGCGCTTCCCAAACCTGCTCGCAAACGGCTCGTCCGGGATCGCAGTCGGGATGGCGACCAATGTTCCGCCCCACAATCTGCGCGAGCTGATCGACGCGTTGACGCTCGTTATCCGCGAGCCCGACTGCACGCTCGACGACCTGCTCGAGCGAATGCCGGGGCCCGATTTTCCGACGGGCGCGATCATCTGCGGCACCGACGGGATCCGCGCCGCGTACGCCACCGGCCGCGGTCTTCTCACCGTGCGCGCGCGCGCCGGGTTCGAGACGAATAAGCGCGGCGAGCGGATCGTGGTGACCGAGATCCCGTTCATGGTGAACAAGGCGTCGATGCAGGAGCGCATCGCCGAGCTGGCGCGTGAGGGGAAGATCGACGGGCTCGCCGACCTGCGCGACGAATCGAACCGCGAGGGCATGCGGATCGTGATCGAGCTGAAGAGGGACGCGCCCGGCGACGTCGTTCTGAACCAGCTCTACAAGCTGACGCCGATGCAGACCACGTTCGGCGTCAATCTGCTGGCGCTGGTGAACGGCCGGCCGCAGACGCTCTCGCTCAAGGAGGCGCTCCGGCACTTCATCGCTTTTCGGCGCGAGGTGGTGGTGCGACGCGCCACCTACGACCTCGCGCAGGCCGAGGCCCGCGCCCATCTGCTCGAGGGCTTCGCGATCGCGCTCGAGTACCTCGACGAGGTGATCGCGATCATCCGCGGCGCCGAGGACGCGAGCGCGGCGCGCGCCGCGCTGATGGGCCGCTTCGACCTCTCCGAGCGCCAGGTGAACGCGATCCTCGAAATGCGACTGCGCTCGCTCACCGCGATGGAGCGCCAGCGCGTGCTGGACGAGCTCGCGGAGGTGCGGGCGAAGATCGAGGACCTGAAGGATCTGATCGCCAGCGACGAGCGCATCCTGCGCGTGGTCGTAGAGGAGCTGGAGGAGATCCGCGAGAAATACGGCGACGAGCGCCGCACCGAGCTCTCCGGCGCCGTCGAGGGCCTCACCACCGAGGATCTGATCGTCGAGGAGGACATGGTCGTGACCGTGTCCCACCTTGGGTACATCAAGCGCAACCCGCTCACCCAGTACCGCGCGCAGCATCGCGGTGGCAAGGGCGTGAAGGGCATGGAGGCGCGCGACCAGGATTTCGTCGAGCGGCTGTTCATCGCGTCGACCCACGCCTACATCCTGTTCTTCACGACCCGCGGTCGCGCCCACTGGCTCAAGGTGCACGAGCTGCCCCAGCTCGGCCGGGCGGCGCGCGGCAAGTCGCTCGCGAACGTGCTCATGCTGGCCGAGAACGAACGGGTGCGCGCCACACTGCCGGTGCGCGCGTTCGACGAGGCGGAAGACGACTACGTCCTGCTGTGCACGCGCAAGGGCGTGGTCAAGAAGACGCGCCTCGACGCCTACGCCAACCCGCGTCGCGGCGGCATCATCGCGATCACGCTCGACGAAGACGACGAGCTGATCGCCGCCTGCCGCACCAATGGGCGGAACGAGGTGATCATCGCGAGCAACGACGGCAAGTCGATCCGCTTCCCCGAAGATCAGGTACGGTCGATGGGGCGCACGGCGGGCGGCGTTCGCGGCATGACACTCCGCCCCGGCGACGGCGTCGTCGGCATGGAGATCCTATCGCCCGGCAGGACGGTGCTGACCGTCACCGAGCGCGGCTACGGCAAGCGCACGCCGCTCGAGGACTACCGCCTCCAGCGCCGCGGCGGCCAGGGCATCATCACGATCCGCACCTCGGAGCGCAACGGGCCGGTCGTGTCGGTGGCGCAGGTGGTCGACGACGACGAGGTCATGCTGATCACCGACGGCGGCAAGGTGCTGCGCGCGCGCGTGTCGGGCATCTCGACGATGGGCCGCGCCACCCAGGGCGTGCGGATCATGAACCTGGCCGCCGACGAGAAGCTCGTCTCGATGGCGCGCCTCGCCGAGCAGGACGTAGCCGAGCCGGAAACCGGCGGCAGCGCATGAAGACCGGCCGCTCGCGCCGGCTGTTCGAGCAAGCGCGTCGCGTGATTCCGGGCGGTGTCAACAGCCCCGTGCGCGCGTTCGGATCGGTCGGCGGCACGCCGCGCTTCGTAACGCGGGCTCGCGGCGCGCGCCTGTGGGACGCCGACGGCAACGAGTACATCGACTACGTGGGCTCGTGGGGCCCGATGATCCTCGGCCACGCCGACCCCGGGGTGCTGCGCGCGGTGCGCACGGCGCTGCGCAACGGCACCAGCTTCGGCGCGCCCACCGAGCTCGAAACGGAGCTCGCACAGCGCATCGCGGCGGCGGTTCCGTCGATCGAGCGCGTGCGTTTCGTCAGCTCGGGAACCGAGGCGACGATGAGCGCGCTGCGGCTCGCGCGCGCGGTCACCGGCCGCCCGCGCATCCTCAAGTTCGAGGGCTGCTACCACGGTCACGCGGATTCACTGCTGGTGAGTGCAGGCAGCGGCGTCGCGACGCTCGGCATCCCGGGCTCACCCGGCGTTCCCGAGGCGTTCACCGAGCTCACCATCTCGGCGCCTTTCAACGACCTCGACGCGGTGGCGGCGGCGACCGCGCGCTGGGGCGACGAGATCGCGTGCGTGATCGTCGAGCCGGTCGCCGGCAACATGGGCCTCGTGCTGCCGGAGCCGGGGTTCCTGCCGGGTCTGCGCGAGCTGTGCAACCGCTCGGGTGCGCTGCTGATCTTCGACGAGGTGATGACCGGCTTCCGCGTCGCGCGCGGCGGCGCACAGCAGCGCTTCAGCGTCACGCCCGACCTCACCTGTCTCGGCAAGGTGGTGGGCGGCGGCCTGCCGGCCGCCGCGTTCGGCGGCCCGGCCGATCTGCTCGACCGGATGGCGCCCGACGGCCCGGTGTACCAGGCCGGAACGCTGTCGGGGAACCCGCTCGCGATGGCGGCGGGCTGCGCGACGCTCGACCGGCTCGCCGACCCTCGGGCCTACACACAGCTCGAGGTCCGCAGCCGCGTGCTCGCCGATGGGCTGGCCGACGCGGCGCGCGAGGCCGGCGTCGCGCTCACGACCGCGGCGATCGGTGGCATGTTCGGCTTCTTCTTCCACCCC
>CAZPNB010000389.1:0-2908 GCA_964587305.1 uncultured Spirochaetales bacterium
CTTATCGAGCGCCGGGAGCAGTGTCAACCAGATTTTGACTAGAAAAATTCTGAGCCGCCCGAACCAACATTCCCCGGTGTATACCCGGCGGGTCGCACTCTCCGACGGTGAATACAGAATCCGCCCGCGCGTGGCAGATTGCCACCGAAAGATTTTTTTTCACGCGGTCGGCTCGTCGGGCTCGGGCGCAGCCCGGTCTTCGCCTTCGCTGGCGAGCAGCTCCAGGATCAGCAGGCCAACGCCGACGACGATGAAGCTGTCAGCGAGATTGAAATCGGGCCACGAGTAGCCGCGCCACAGCTTGAAGTGCAGGAAGTCGACGACCTCTCCGCGGAAGATGCGATCGAGCAGGTTGCCGACGGCGCCACCCAGAATCAATCCGAGTGCGAGCGCGGACAGTCGATCCCCCGGGGCCAACTGGCGAAAGAACGAGAGGATGATCAAGACGGCGACGATCGAGACTGCGATGAACACCGCCAAACGGATTTGCGGGTCGCCATCGGCGAACAACCCGAACGCCGCGCCCGGATTGCGGACATGAGTGAGGTAAAAGAACCCCTCGATGATCGGAATCCGATCCGCGTAGGAGAGATGCCGATCCACCGCGAGCTTGGTGACGAGGTCGAGCGGTAGGCTGATCGCGAATGCGCCTAGCGTGAATCCTTGCTTGGGTGTCATGGTGGGCGCTGAACCTATCACGCAGCCCCTGGCAGGGCTATCGAAGCTCGGAGGCGCTCAGCTCGCCGTCACCCCAGACACCCGGTGCGCTGCGCGCAGCCGAATCGAGCAGCGCGCGTGCCTCGACGTGGTCGCCCTCGAGCTCGAGCGCGGCGCCGCGCAGCCCGTCGCAATGGATCTTCGCCCCAGGGGATTCGGTCTCCTGTGATTCGAGCAGCGCCTCGGCGCGATCGAGATGGGACAGCGCGCGGCTCGATTCGCTGGCCTCTACGTAGTGGCGCGCAAGCGCGAGATAGACCCAGGGATTGCTCGCGTCGATCTGCAACGCGCGCTCGTAGCGGCTGCGGGCCCGGGGATGATCCCCGCGCTCGTCCGCTTCGAGCCCTTCGAGCACGAGCCGCTGACTGGCGCGGAAGAGATCGTCGCCGCCCGACGCGAGTTCCGACACGCGCGGCGTGTGTGTCGGGGAAAACCCGGCACAGCCAACCGCCAGCAGCAGCGCTACAACGAGGACGGCGGTCAGAGGTTGTCGCGCAGCCACCGCAGGAAACCTCGCTGGATCGATGCCGCCTCGTGCCCGTCTCCGCCCGGGCAGAACGTAGTCGGCAGCGTGCCGGGAAGGAAGTACTCCGTGCGGTGCTCGGGGCAGCCGGACAGCGCAATCGCCCCAGTCGAGGGTGCGATCTCGACGCGCTCGATGCCCGCCGGTCGCGGGAAGGCGCCCCGCAGCGTACCCCCGGAAGCCTCCTCCATGAAGCGGCGCCAGATCGGAAGCGCGCCGGCGCTGCCGGCGAGCCCGACGCTGCGCGGCTCGTCGAATCCGACCCATACCACCGCGATCAGATCCGGCGTGAAGCCGACGAACCAAAGGTCGCGCTCCTCGTCGGTGGTGCCGGTCTTCGCGGCAATCGGTCCGCGCAGACCTCCAGCGCGCACGCCAGCGGACGTGCCGCGTTCCGCGACGCCCTCGAGCAGTGAGGTCGCGAGGTAGGCGGTGCCCGCATCGAGCACGCGCTGAAAGCGGAGCTCCCGGCGCGCGAGCACGCCGCCGCCCCGATCGACGACGTCCTCGATCGCCTGGGTCTCGGGTCGCACCCCGCCGCTCGCCAGCGTCGCGTAGGCGCGGGCGATCTCGAGCGGAGATACCTCCGCGGTGCCGAGCGCCAGACTCGGCACAGCCGGAAGCGGACTCTCGATGCCGAGCCGCTGAGCCACCTCGACGACGTTCCGCAGCCCGACCTCGCGCGCGAGCCGAACGGTCGCGACGTTGAGCGAGCGCTCGATCGCCTCGCGCACGCCGACCCGGTCGTGGTACTTGCCGTCGAAGTTCCGCGGGCGCCAGGGCCCGTGGGGCGTCGCGATCTCCAGCGGCGAGTCGTCGAGGAAGCTCGCGAGCGTGATCGTCGGCGCCGCGCTCCGCGGCTCGAGGCCCGCGATGTAGACGAAGGGCTTGAAGACGCTGCCCGGCTGCCGTCGCGCCTGACTGCAGCGATCGAACTGGGAAAAGCGATAGTCGCGACCTCCGACGAGCGCCAAGAGCTCACCCGTCTGGGGCCGCAGCACCACGAGACAGCCTTGGAGCTGCCGCGCGGGGTCGTTGGTCGCGAGCTTCGGGCGGCGATTCTCGATGTCCTGAAGACCGTCCCGGAGAACTTCCGCCGCAATGTGCTGGAGGCGCCGATCGAGCGTCGAGTAGATCCGAAGACCCTCCTCGGTGAGCTGCGCCGGTGTGTAGGTCTCCGTAAGCTGGCGGTACAGCAGGTCGAGGAAGAAACGCGCGTCGCCCATCTCCGGCGTCACGGCGGCGAGGCGCAGCGGCTCGTTCCAAGCCTGCTCGAAGCCTCGATCGTCGAGACGGCCCTGCTGCTTCATCAGCTCGAGCACGAGGTTGCGCCGGCGCGTGGCGCGCACCGGATCGCGATAGGGCGAGATCCCGTTGGGGCTCTGGATGATCGCGGCGATCAGACCCGACTCGGCAATCGACAGGCGATTCGCCGGCTTCCCGAAATAGAGATGGGCGGCTTCTCCCACCCCGTGGACGGCGGTCGAGCCGCGCTGCCCGAGGTAGATCTCGTTCAGGTAGGCCTCGAGGATCGCGTCCTTGTCGTATCGGGCCTCCACCAGCAGGGCCATCACCGCCTCGCGGAGCTTGCGGCGTACCGTGCGCTCGGGCGTGAGGAAGAAGTTCTTGACCAGCTGCTGGGTGAGGGTGCTGCCGCCCTGAGCGACG
>CAZPNB010000390.1:0-2815 GCA_964587305.1 uncultured Spirochaetales bacterium
GACGGGCACCGGCGACGTCGCGGCGCTCAACAACGCCGCCAACGTGCGACTCGATCTCGGTCACATGGACCGGGCGATCGAGCTGTACACCCGCGCGGCGTCGCGCCAGGAGTCGCCCGTCGTTCTGTTCAACCTCGCGCAGGCGTACGGCAGGGCGTTCCAGGTCGAGGATCTGAATCGCACGATCGCCCACGCGCAGCGCGTCGACGGCGAGCTGGTCGCGCGGCTGACCGCACTCCAGGGCACCGACACCGCTGCGTTCGTGCTTGACATGCCGCTGCCCCCATCGACGTTCTGGCTGCGCGCGTTGCGCTCACACGCGGGCTCCGACGTGGCGCAGGAGTTCCGCGCGCCGTTCGCGCCCGGGCGCCTGGGTCGCGACCCGCTCGCGTTCGCGGCGGTGGCGGCAACCGTGCTGGTGCTCGGCAGCTGGCTCGGCAGCCGCTTCGATCCGTCGCGCGGGTGCAAACGCTGCGGCAATCGCGTCTGCCCGCGCTGCGATCCGCAGGGCGTCGCCGGCGAGTTGTGCGACGGGTGCAACAAGCTCTTCTTCGCACCCGAGAAGACCGATCGGGTGCTGCGCGCGCGGCGCGTGAACGAGCTGCGCGCGCGCGAGGAGCGCGTCGACCGCGCGCACACGATCGCCTCCTTGCTCGTGCCTGGTGCGGCCGGTCTGCTCGCCGAGCGCCCGGTGCGCGGCTGGTTCGGCGCACTCTCTTTTGCGCTGGGGGTAGCGGCTTTCGTGTGGCACGAGGGCGTCGTGCCGGATCCGCTGGTCGCGGGCGCCACCGCGCCGGTCGCGCTCGTGGGTGTGGTTCTGGTGGCCGCGGTCGGATACGCGTTCTCCGTGTGGACGTCGCTGGCCGCGCGGAGGCAGCGCTAGTGTCGGTCGGCCTCTCCGGGAACCTCGCCGATTTCGGGATCGCCGACGTCTTCCAGCTGATCGGCCAGCAGCGCAAGACCGGAACGCTCCAGCTCAAGAGCGCGACGGGTCGCGCCCAGCTGGTCTTCGATCGGGGGCTGGTCGTGTCTGCGGTGCCGGCGCGGGGTCGCTCCAGCGACCTGGACCCGCTCGCCGACCGGCTGATCCGCTGCGGGCAGATCACGCGGGAGCGCGCCGACGAGGCGGTCGCGGCCTGTCGCGCGTCTGCCCAGACCCTCGAGCGCACGATCGTCGACCGCGGCTGGCTGGACGAAATGGCGGTGCGCGAAGCGCGGGACCTGGTGACCCGCGACGCGATCTTCGACGTGCTGCGCTGGCAGAGCGGCACCTTCGATTTCCGCGCGCAGCCGGTCTCTCACGACCGCGATCCCGCCGAGCTGCTCGGCGCCGAGCAGATCCTGATGGATGGACTGCGCATGCTGGACGAGTGGCAGAGCTTCGCCGCGCTCGTCCCCTCGCAGGAGACGGTGTTCGTCCGCGTCACCGGCTTCGAACGCACCGCGGAGAGCCACGCGCGCGGCGGGGAGGCAGAGCTGGCGCACGCTGCGCGCGTATTCGCGCTGATCGATGGGCGTCTCTCGGCGCGTCGGGTGATCGATCTGTCCCGGCTCGGCACCTTCGACGGTATGCGTTTCCTGTCGGAGCTGAACCAGGCTGGCGTGATTCGACCGATGACTCCCGAGGGCGTCCGTCACGTGCGCCGCCACGCCGCCCGGATCGCCACGGGACGAGGCGCGCTGATCTTGCGGCGCAGCGTCGCAGCGCTGGTGCCGCTGGTCGTGCTGGCGGCGGTTACCTGGTGGACGGCCGTGTCTTCGACATCCCGGGTACCGGCGAGCGATCTGCGGATCCAGCGCTCCACGTTGGCGAGCCTGCGCGGAGATTACGCGGCGCGCGCGGTTCGCCACGCGCTCGAGGCCTATCGCCTCGGCCGAGGCCGCTGGCCGGAGCGCCTCGAGGAGCTGGAGAGCGCGGGTCTCTTGCCGCCGGGCGCGTTGGCGACCCTCTCGGGGCGAGCCTACTATTCGACGGATCGCGAACAGGGACCGTTCTTTCTGGCACCCGAGCGCTGACCCGTCCCGAGGATCCCTCTGAGCCGAAACGAGTCGAGCACCCGTCAGACACTCGTCTTCGACGACAACGCCACCGCCGCCGCTCTCTACGGAGAGGGCGATCGGACCCTGCGCACGCTGGAGCGCGAGTTTGGCATCCACGCGGGTGCGCGCGGCAACGAGGTGCGGCTCGTGGGTCCCTTGGTCGAGGTCGGACTCGCGCGCAAGGTTCTCGAGCACCTCTACGGGTCGCTGCGCAGCGGCCGCGCGGTCGGTCCACCCGAGGTGCGCGACGCGGTGCGCATGGTCACGCAGGAGCCGGGCGTCGACCTCGACGATGCGGCCGACGACGTGCTGGCCGACGTCGGCTCGCGTCGCCGCATCGGAGCGAAGACGCTCGCACAGCGGAACTACATCGACGTGATGCGCAAGCACGACGTCGTGTTCGCGGTCGGGCCGGCGGGCACCGGCAAGACCTATCTCGCAATGGCGATGGCGATCGCGGCGCTGAACCGGCACGAGGTCGCCCGCGTGGTGCTCACGCGCCCGGCGGTCGAGGCCGGCGAGAAGCTCGGATTCCTGCCCGGAACGATGGCGGAGAAGGTCAATCCGTATCTGCGCCCGCTCTACGATGCGCTCGGCGACATGATGGACTACGAGAAGTCGATGCGGCTGGTCGAACGCGGCGCGATCGAGGTGGCGCCGCTCGCGTTCATGCGCGGCCGCACGTTGAACGACGCGTTCGTGATCCTCGACGAGGCCCAGAACACCACGCCCGAACAGATGAAGATGTTCCTGACCCGGCTCGGCTTCGATTCGA
>CAZPNB010000391.1:0-3536 GCA_964587305.1 uncultured Spirochaetales bacterium
CCTCGCCGGTGCGTCCCTGATCTTCCAGCACGACCGCGAGGTCGAAGCGCGCGGTGACATCGCCGGCGCGCGACGCGAGCGCCGCGCGGTAGTGCGCCTCGGCGGCGGCGAGCAGGCCCGCTTCGTGATCGAGACAGCCCAGGTTCACGTGGGCGTCGGTGTGAGCCGGCGCGAGCTCGATCGCACGCGCGTACGCGGCGCGCGCACGCGCCGGATCCGCGAGCTCGAGCTCACACCCGAGGCGATACCACGCGTCGGCATCGCGCCCGGGCTCGGACTCCCGCGCGGGGGTCAGCGCGATGACGTGGCCAGATGCGAGGGCTGGCTCGAAATCGAACACGAACTGTCCCGACTCGGGGCTCCACAGGCGCCCGGTCTCCCGCACCACCAGCTCGCCGGCGGCCAGTGCAAGCCCCAGCTCGCTGAGATCGCGCTCCGGGGGTAGAGCAGCGCGCAGGCGCGTCAGCGCGTGGCGGACGCGCCGCGGGGTGATGCGGCCCTCATGCAGGTCGCGCAGCTGGCGCAAGAATGCGAGATCGCGAAAGCCGAAGCGCAGCTCTCCGCGCGTTCCGCGCTGCGCGTCGACCAGCCCGGCGCGCGCCAGCGAGCGCAACCGAGCAGCCGGGACGCCCAGTAGCTGCGCGACCTCGCGGACGCCGTACGTCGCGCCCGATTCGATCACGACCGCGCGGCGGTCTTCTTTCGTGTCTTCGCCGCGCCGGCGCGGCGCGCGGCGCGCTTCGGCCCCTTGCGCGCGCCTCCGGCGCCCTCTTCGAGGCTGGCCCGGAGCGCCTCCATCAGGTCGATGATCTTCCCCTCGGGCTCCGGTGCATCGACGAAGGTGACCTGTGCGCCTTCCACCTTCTGGGCGATCACCTGCTCGAGGCGCTTCTTGACCGCGTCCTCGTATTTTTTGGGGTCGAAGCGGTCGGCGGCGATCTGCTCGATCAGCTGCTCGGCGAGCTCGAGCTCCTTGTCGCTGACGGTGGCCTCGATGCGCTGCACGTCCTCGAAGGAGCGCAGCTCGTCGGCATAGCGCAGCTGCTCCAGGATCAGCCCCTTCTGGAACGGCCGCAGCAGCACGAGGTACTGCTTGCCCCGCGCCGACCAGCTGGCGATTGCGCAGCGGTCGGTCCTCTCCATCGCCGCCGACAGCAGCGCGTAGGGCTTGTCGCCGCCCTTGTCCGGGCCGAGGTAGTAGGCGCGCTCGAAGTGCAGCGGATCGACCTCGGCGAGCGGCAGGAACTCGTGGATCTCGATCAGCTGCGAGCTCTCCGCCTCGAGCGCCTCGAGCTCTTCCCGGCTGAAGGTGACGAACTTTCCCTTCGCGAACTCGAAGCCCTTCACGATCTCCTCGCGCGGAACGACCTTCTCGTCGACCGGGCACCAGTACTGCTGCTTGAGCCGCGATCCGCACTGGTGGAGCATGTTGAACGAGATCTGCCCGCTCGACTCGGTGGTGGTGTAGAGCTTCACCGGAATCGACACGAGGCCGAAGGAGATCGTCGCAGACGAGATCGCGCGCGCGGCCATGGCGGAACCCTTACGCTAGCCCCCGAGGAGCGTCAACACGGCGGCCGGACCCGGCGATAGATCGGCGCCCCGAGGCGGTGAGCTGAGTGAGCGCGAGCGCCGCGGCCTGCGCGCCTACCGATCCAAGCGCGACGCCGATCGGACACCGGAGCCGTTCGGGTTCGAAACGGCCCAGCGCCCGGGCCTGTTCGTCGTGCAGCAGCACGCGGCGCGTCGTCTCCACTACGACTTGCGCCTCGAATGGCGCGGCGTGCTGCTGTCGTGGGCGGTGCCGAAGGGACCCTCGCTCGATCCCGCGGAGAAGCGCCTTGCAGTGAGGGTAGAGGACCATCCGGTCGAGTACGCCGATTTCGAGGGGGTGATTCCCGAGGGGAACTACGGAGCCGGCGCGGTGATCGTCTGGGATATCGGGCGCTGGATCCCGGTGGAGGATCCCGACGCGGGCCTCGCGTCCGGTAAGCTGCTGTTCGATCTCGAGGGCTATAAGCTGCGCGGCCGCTTCACGCTGGTGCGCACCGGAAAGCGGCCGAAGGCCGCGCGCAGCGAGGCGCAGCCGAGCGAAGATCGGACGGGCAAGCGCAAGCCGGAGGGTCGCGACTGGCTCTTGATCAAGAAGCCCGATGCGTGGGCCAGCGACGAGAGAGATCCGCTCGCCGGCGCATCCGTGCTGTCGGGGCTCACGGTGGAAGAGCGGCGCGATGGCTCCCCGCGCGTCGAGCGGCTCGCCCGGACGATCGCGAAATCCGGCGCACCGCGACGTGCGGTGCGCGCCGCCGACGTCCGCCCGATGCTCGCCCTGCGCATCGACGCGCCGTTCTCGAGCCCGGACTGGCTGTTCGAGGTGAAGTACGACGGCTACCGGATGATCCTCGCGCGCGAGGAGGGCGCAGGGCTCCTGTTCACGCGCAACGGCCGGCCGGCGGCGAACCGCTTCCCCGAGATCGCGCGGGCGCTGGCCGCGCTGCCGGTGGAAAACGTGATCCTCGACGGCGAGATCGCCGTCACCGACGGTGAGGGTCGTCCGAGCTTCGGCCTGCTGCAGCGGCGCGCGATGATCGAACAGCCGCGCGACGTCGAGCGCGCGATGATTGCGAGCCCCGTCACCTGCTTCGTCTTTGATCTGCTCGCGTTCGGCCGGTACGACCTGCGCGACACGCCGCTCCTCGTGCGCAAGCAGTGGCTCGCAGAGCTCTGTCCGGCGCGCGGCCCGCTGCGACTGGCGCCGTGGTTCGCAGAACGCGGCGAGGGGGTGTACGCGGAGATCCGCGCGCGGCGGCTCGAGGGAATGGTCGCCAAGCGCCTCGATTCGCTGTACCGCGCCGGGCGCTCGCCGCACTGGAAGAAGCTGCGGCTGCTCGCCAGCGATGACTTCGTGATCGTCGGCTACACCGCAGCGCGCGGCGGGCGACCGGGGTTCGGCGCGCTCCACCTGGCCTGCCACGTCGGCGGCGAGCTCTGCTACTTCGGCCGCGTCGGGACCGGCTTTCGCGACGAAGAGCTCGCGTCGCTGCGCCTCGCACTCGACGCGCTGCGCCGCGATACGCCGCCGTGCACCGGCGCGGTGCCGCAGACGCGCGGCAACGTCTGGGTGGAGCCGCGCCTGGTGGGTGAGGTGCGCTTCGCCGAGGTGACCGCCAGCGGAATGCTGCGCCATCCGACCTGGATCGGGCTGCGCGAGGACAAAGACCCTGCCGAATGCGTGCGCGAGCACGCGCTGGCCCGCGGCGCCAACGAGCCCGAGCCGCCGATCGACGACCCGCCGACCGCGACGGCGTCCGACGAGCGCGCCGTCCCGTTCACCAATCGGGACAAGGTCTTCTGGCCCGACGACGGCTTCACCAAGGGCGACCTGATCGATTACTACCGGCGGATCGCGCCGTCGCTGTTGCCCTATCTACGCGATCGGCCGCTGGTGATGACGCGCTATCCCGACGGCATCGACGGCAAGAGCTTCTTCCAGAAGGATGCGCCCGCCTGGGTGCCCGACTGGGTGCGCACCGAGC
>CAZPNB010000392.1:0-4910 GCA_964587305.1 uncultured Spirochaetales bacterium
CGACTTCGCGCAGGACATCCAGCCGGCCGCGGACGGACGCGTCGTCGTGACGCGCTGGAGCGGACGCGTGCACGTGGTGCACCCCGATGGCCGTGTGCGCAGCGTCTCGCTACCGCGCCTCGATCCCGACGGGCTCTACTACACGGGCGTCCTGCATGGCGACCGCCTGTGCGCGACCTACTGCGCCGGCGTGACCGTGGTGTGCGCCGACGCTCCGTGATTGGATTCGGAACGCCGTCCCCCGTATCCTCCGCGCGTGTTCACCGAACGCCGCCAGCGCGTGCGCGATGCGATGGGGCCGGACGCCGTGGCGATCTTTCGCGGGGCGAGCCCGGCCACGCGCTCGCGGGACACCGAGTTCCCGTTCCGCCAGGACAGCGACTTCTGGTATCTGACGGGCTACGACCACCCCGGCGCCACGGCCGTGCTGCGCACTGACGGTGGTCCCGGCTATACGCTCTTCGTCGAGCCGCGCGACCGCGCGCTCGAGACCTGGACCGGGTATCGACCGGGCACCGAGGGCGCCGTCCAGGACTTCGGCGCCGATGAGGCGTACCCGAACACCGAGCTCCTGACGAAGGTCTCCGAGCTGCTCCGCAGCGCGCGGCGGATCTTTCACGTGCTCGGGCGCGATCCGGCGCTGGATGCGCAGCTCGTCGGAACGCTCGAGCAGATGCGCCAGCGCTCGCGCACCCACGCCGATCCCGCGGACACGATCGTCGACTCGCGCTCGATCACGCATCCGATGCGCCTGTTCAAGGACCCTGCCGAGCTCGACCTGATGCGCCGCGCGGCGGAGATCAGCCGCGAGGCGCACGCCGCCGCGGCGAAGCTCGCATGGCCGGGCGCGTTCGAGTACGAGCTCGAAGCGGCGATCGAGTACACGTTCCGCCGGCGCGGCGCGAGCGGGCCGGCCTACACGACGATCGCCGGCGGCGGCGCGAACGCCACCGTGCTGCACTACGTGCGCAACGACCAGAAGCTGCGCGAGGACGAGCTGGTGCTGGTCGACGCGGGCTGCGAACTCCAGGGCTATGCCTCGGACGTCACCCGCACCTATCCAGTGGGCGGCCGCTTCGCCGGACCGGGCCGCGCCGTCTACGAGGTGGTGCTCGCCGCGCAGCAGGCCGCGCTCGAGAAATGCCGCCCGGGCGAGACGCTGCCCGCGGTGCACGACGCCGCGGTGAAGATGCTGGTCGATGGTCTCGTCGCGCTCGGGATCCTGAAGGGTGACCCGGTGGAGCTCGTCGCGCGCGAGGCGTACAAGCCCTACTACATGCACTCCACCAGCCACTGGCTCGGCCTCGACGTGCACGACGTCGGCAGCTACCGCGTGGAGGGCGCACCGCGCCCGCTCGCGCCGGGGATCGTGCTCACCGTCGAGCCGGGCCTCTATGTGACGACCGACGCGGACGTCGATGCGCGCTTCCGCGGCATCGGGGTGCGCATCGAGGACGACGTGCTGATCACCCCCGAAGGCCACGAGAACCTGACCGCCGCCGTGCCGAAGGATCCCGACGATCTCGAAGCGCTCGTCACCGAGGGTCGTTAGGCACGCTATGCCCGACATCGAGTCCCTGCTGCGGGAGAACCGCGTCTTCGAGCCCAACGCCCGCTTCGCGGCGCAAGCCAACTGGTCGCGCGCGCAGGTGAAGAAGCTGCGCGCGCTGGGCGAGCGCGACCCGCAGCGCTTCTGGGCGAAGATGGCCCGCGAGAACGTCTCCTGGTTCACACCGTGGAAGAAGGTGCTCGACTGGAAGCCGCCGTTTGCGAAGTGGTTCGTCGGCGGGAAGCTCAACGTCTCGTACAACTGTCTCGACCGGCATCTCGACGGCGAGAACGCCTGGCGCCGCAACAAGGCCGCGATCGTCTGGGAGGGTGAGCCCGGCGACATCCGCACGCTGACCTATCACCAGCTCCACGCGGAGGTGTGCCGCTTCGCCAATGCGCTGCAAGCACTCGGCGTCGCGAAGGGCGACCGCGTGGCGCTGTACATGCCGATGATCCCGGAGCTGCCGATCGCGATGCTCGCCTGCGCACGGATCGGCGCGCCGCACAGTGTCGTGTTCGGCGGCTTCTCCGCGGAGGCGCTGCGCGACCGCATCGAGGACCTCGGCGCCACGCTGGTCGTCACCGCCGACGGCGGCTACCGGCGAGGTGCCCCGTACCCGCTCAAGGCCGCCGTCGACGCCGCGCTCTGCGGAGTCTCGGGAGTCGAGCACGTGGTGGTGGTGCGCCGCACCGGCGAGCCGACGCCGATGATCGCCGGCCGCGACGTCTGGTGGCACGACGCCGTCCACGGGCAGAGCACCGCCTGCAAGCCGGCGAAGCTCGACGCGGAGCATCCGCTGTTCGTGCTCTACACGAGCGGCTCCACCGGCAAGCCCAAGGGCATCCTGCACACCACCGGCGGCTACCTGACCCACGTCACCACCACCGCCAAGGCGATCTTCGACCTCAAGGACGAAGACACCTTCTGGTGGACGGCCGATTGTGGCTGGATCACCGGCCACTCCTACGTCGTGTATGGGATCCTCGCGAACGGCGCGACGACGCTGTTGTACGAGGGCGTGCCGACCCATCCCGGCCCGGACCGGTTCTGGGACATCATCGAGCGCCACCGGGTCAGCATCTTCTACACCGCGCCGACCGCGATCCGCACCTTCATCCGCCTCGGCGACGAGCACCCGAAGAAGCACGACCTCTCTTCGCTGCGCCTGCTCGGCACCGTCGGCGAGCCGATCAACCCCGAGGCGTGGATCTGGTACCACCGGGTGATCGGCGGCAAGCGCTGCCCGATCGTCGATACCTGGTGGCAGACGGAGACCGGCGGGATCATGATCACGCCGCTGCCGGGTGCGATCGACACGAAGCCCGGATCGGCGACCCGCCCGTTCCCCGGCGTGGCCGCGAACGTTTACGACGAGCACGGCAAGCCCGTGAAGGCGCCGGCGGGCGGCTTCCTGGTGCTGGAGAAGCCGTGGCCCGGCATGCTGCGCGGCATCTGGGGCGACGCGGATCGCTACCGTGAGCAGTACTGGAGCCGCTTCGACGGGATCTACCTCGCCGGCGACGGCGCCCATCGCGACGAGGACGACTACTTCTGGATCATGGGCCGGATCGACGACGTGATGAACGTCTCCGGCCATCGCATCGGCACGATGGAGGTGGAGAGCGCTCTCGTCTCGCATCCGAAGGTGGCCGAGGCCGCAGTGGTCGGACGCCCCGACGACCTCACCGGCACGGCGATCGTCGCGTTCGTGACGCCGCTGGCGGGCACCGTGGCAGACGGCGCGCTGCGCGCGTCGCTGCTCGATCAGGTGTCGAAGCAGATCGGGCCGCTCGCGAAGCCGAAGGAGATCCGCTTCACCGACGCGCTGCCCAAGACGCGCTCCGGCAAGATCATGCGGCGCCTGCTGCGCAACATCGCGGCCGGCGAAGAGCAGGTGGGCGACACGAGCACGCTCGAGGACTACAGCGTGCTGGCGCGGCTGCGCGAGTCCGACGAAGGATAGTTCGCTCGGTCTCGCCGCCAGATCCGCGCCGGGGACGGTTGGGTCTCGTCCGGGAATGGCTCGCCGGCCGGGGGGTGGCGCTGTCTCGCGCGATGTCGGGTGAACGTGGCCGGTCAGGTGGCGTGCCACAGCACAGGGCCGGCTGCGCTGAGTTCCCTGCAGAGACCCAACCGCCCCCGGCGCTCCTCGGGAGCTTCGTTGAGCTACCGACCTGGCTCGCCCGTGTAGGGCGGGAGAATCCCGCCTTCCGCGACTCGGGTCAGACCCGAAGGCGGGATGCGCTGCGCTCTCCCGCGCTACGCGCTACCGACGGCGCCCGGCGCGGTCGCCGACGAGGTATGGGCGGGAACGGCTAGGCGGCCGCGTCGGCCAGGGCCGGCGGATTGCTGCCGCGGCGGCCGAAGATCCAGCGCTCGCCGTCGCGCGTGAACGAGACGAACTCTCCGAGCTCGGGGCCCGCGGCGAGCGGCGACCCCTGCAGGTGGTGGGCGAGCGCGCGGATCACACCCTTGTGCACCACGACGAGCGCATTCTTCGCACCGCTGTGCGCGAGCGTCCCCAGACCCTTCACCACGCGCTCGCGGAATGCGGCGCGATGCTCGCCGCCCGGAAACTCGAAGTCGGGGGCATCCTCCCGCCACACCCGGTAGAGCACCGGATCCTGCGCCTCGATCTCCTGGGCGGTGAGCCCCTCCCATCGCCCGAAGTGGATCTCGCGGAACTCGGGCACGAGCAGCACGCTCGCGCCGCCGCTGAGCAGCGCAGCGCTCTGCCAGGAGCGCCGCAGCGGGCTCGCGACGATCCGGTCGAACACCTCGGTCGCGAGCCGGCGGCCCGCGGCGAGGACCTGCGCCCGGCCCTCTTCCGACAGCGCAACGTCGCTGCTCCCGTGGAAGCGCTCGTGAGAGTTGCCTTCGGTGTTGCCGTGGCGGAGCAGGACGATGCGGCGCAGCGGGGTCATCGGGCCTCCAGTTCGCTCGAATCACTCAGATCGCTCCGGAAATCGCGAGAGGAGCGCAGGATGACCCTGCGTGCCGCAGGCGTCAACGCGCGCGTCCGTTATCTTCGCCGCGCTCTGGGGGGGGACATGAACGCATCGGGCTGGCTCCTGACTCTGGTTTTGATCGCGGCGATGGGATTCGCCGGCTTCGCGTGGGTTCGAGCCGAGGGCGAGGTTCCCGCCCTCGAGGGCCCCGAAGAGCTGGTGGTAGGGCGCGGCGGAGTCAAGGTCGATCTCCGCGTCAGCGACCAGAGCTCCGGCCTGCGTTCGCTGCGCGTGGCGATCACCCGTCCCGGCGGCGAGCAGATATTGCTCGACGAGTCGTACCCGGGGAACCTGCTGTCGGGCGGCGTGCGCAACGAGCACGCGACCTCGCTCGACCTCGACCCCGAGCG
>CAZPNB010000393.1:0-4321 GCA_964587305.1 uncultured Spirochaetales bacterium
ACGCCGTGACTTCGTCGGCCCCGCCGGCGAGTCCAGCATCTGCCGCGCTGACCGCCTCCGGGTAGCGAGCGCCGGCGAGCGCCTCGCGAGCCGCGGCCAGCGAGTCGCGAGCCGTCTCGGCGCACGCGGCCAGGGCCAAGGCGATCGCGACGACGCTGAATCCGCGCATGGCGGGTAGTCTATTCTCGCGATTCGCCCGAAGCCAGGAATCAGCGCCTCCCAGGAGCCCACCCCATCGCAATGCGCGTCAAGCTCGCCGCCGCGGCCGCGTTTTCCGCCGCCTGCCTGCTCCCCGAGCCGATCCACGCCTACATCGGACCCGGCGCCGGCTTCGCGTTCGTCGGGTCGCTCTTGGTGCTGATCGCCACCTTCGCGATCGCGTTCGCGATCATCCTGACCTGGCCGATCCGACTGATCTACCGGCTGGTCACGGTCGGCAACCCGTACAAGAACGCGATCAGCAAGCGGGTCGTGATCCTGGGTCTCGACGGCATGGATCCGGGTCTGCTCACGAAGCTCATGCTCGAAGGGCGGATGCCCCATTTCTCGAAGCTCGCCCTGCGCGGCGTGTTCCGCCCGCTCGACACCAGCGTGCCGTCGATGTCGCCGGTCGCCTGGTCCACGTTCGCGACCGGCGTCGATGCGAGCCGGCACGGCATCTACGACTTCCTGACGCGCGACCCGTGCACCTACGCGCCGATGCTCTCCTCCACCGAGATCGTGAACGCGAAGCGCGTGGTCAACATCGGCCGCTACATGATCCCGCTCGGCAAGGCCAGGATGAAGCTGCGGCAGAAGAGCCAGCACTTCTGGAAGCTGCTCGGCGAGAAGAACATCTTCTCGATCATCCAGCGCGTGCCGATCACCTTCCCGCCGGTGCCGTTCAAAAATGGGCTCCTGCTGTCCGGGATGTGCGTTCCGGACCTGCGCGGCAGCCAGGGCACGTTCTCGTTCTTCAGCACCGAAACCCGCGGAGACGGCCAGGCGGTGTTCGTCGGCGGCGAGCAGACTGTGCTGCGGCGGCGGGATGGCGTGATCCGCTCGCGGATCGTCGGCCCCGAACACGCGATGCTCCGGTCGGGCGGGCGGATGACGCTTCCGTTCACGCTGGTGCCGGCGGCGGACGGCCAGACCGCGCTGCTGTCGATCGAGGGGGTGGACGAGGAGATCACGCTCGCGCTCGGCGAGTACTCGGAGTGGATCGAGCTGGCGTTCCGCGCCGGCCTCGGCATCAAGGTCCGCGGGATCGCGAAGTTCTACCTGATCTCGGCCGTGCCCGAAGTGAACCTCTACATGACGCCGATCCACATCGATCCGGAGCACCCGGCGATGCCGATCGCGCATCCCGAGGTGTACGCGATCTACCTCGCGAAGAAGCAGGGCAAGTTCGCAACGCTCGGGCTCGCGGAAGACACCTGTGCGGTCAACAACCGGGGGGTCGACGAGAAGGTCTGCTTCGAGCAGGCGATGTGCTTCTACGAGGAGCGCGAGCGGATGTTCCTCGACGCGATCGCGCAGTCGAAGAAGGGTTTGATCACGACGGTGTTCGACACCACCGACCGCGTCCAGCACATGTTCTACCGCTACCTCGACCCCTCCCATCCGGCGAACGCCGGCAAGGACACCGAGGTGTGGAAGGACGCGATCGGCCGGGTATACGAGAGGACCGACGAGCTGCTCGGCAAGGTCTGGCACCTGGTCGACGACCCGGACACCACGTTGATGGTGATCAGCGACCACGGGTTCACCAACTTCCGCCGCTGCGTGAACGTGAACAGCTGGCTGCGCGACAACGGCTACCTCTTCCTGCTCGATGAGAACGCGCGCACCAGCGGCGAGTACCTGGACGGCATCGACTGGAGCCGCACGAAGGCCTTCGCGCTCGGCCTCACCGGCGTGTTCGTCAACCGCAAGGGCCGAGAGCGCTCCGGCATCGTTGCGGAGGGCAGCGAGTACCGGAAGCTCGTGCAGGAGCTCGCCGAAAAGCTCGGGCAGCTCGTCGACCCGCAGACGGGCAAGACGTGCGTGCGGCGCGTCGTCGTCTCGCAGCAGTTCTTCCGCGGTCCGTATCGCTTCGACGCCCCCGACCTGCTGATCGGATGGGAGGGCGGCTACCGCCACAGCTGGGAGTGCGCGACCGGCCAGGTGAGCGAATCTGTTTTCACCGACAACGACCGGAGCTGGTCGGGCGACCACTGTGTCGATCCGTCGATCGTGCCGGGTATCTTCCTGTGCAACCGCGCGATCTGCGCAGAGAGCCCGCGCCTCGTCGACGTCCCGGCCAGCGTGTTGCGCCTGTTCGGCCAGGAGATCCCGGGCTACATGCAGGGCGAGATGATCTTTCCCGAGCGCGGCACCGCCGGCGAGGTCAGGGGCATGCTCGATCCGACGAGCCTCGCGCAGAGCGGAGCGGCGCCGGGCGCGCGGATCTTCCCGGAGCCGGAACAGCGGGTCAGCAGCGCGTCATGACCGCGTCCGCGATGGGGACCGTTCGGTTGCTCTTGCCAATCGCCGCGGTCGTGTTGTCTGCGGCCGCGGCGGCTCACCACGACCGCGCGGGCGTGTTCGTCGTCGGCGTGGACGGCATGGATCCGGTCATCCTCGAGCGGCTGATCGATCGCGGCGAGATGCCGAACTTCGCGCAGCTTCGCGCCGACGGCGCGTTCCAGCCGCTCGCCACGTCGGTTCCGCCGCAGAGCCCGGTGGCCTGGTCGAACTTCGTGACCGGAATGAACCCCGGCGGGCACGGGATCTTCGATTTCATCCATCGCGACCCGGCCACCTACAAGCCGATCTCGTCCGCGACGCCGCCGGTGGACGATCCGGGCGGCGCACTGCACTTCTTCGGCTATGTGATCCCCACCTTCGCTCCGGAGGTGAAGAACAACCGCGGGGGAACGCCGTGGTGGGATGTGCTGGCGCAGCACGGTGTCGACGTCGAGGTGTACCGGATCCCGGGCAACTTCCCGACGCCGCCGTCCGACGCGCGCGTGTTGGGCGGTATGGGCACCGTGGACGTGCGCGGTGGGTTCGGCACCTACACGCTGTACACCGATCAGCCGGTGGAGAAGGATCCGAAGGGTGACATCGAGCGGGTGCGGGTGCAGGACCTCGACCTCGACGGGCATCCCGACACGGTCAGCGCGATCCTGCGCGGCCCGCCGGACCAGTTCCACCTGGAGCCCGGAGCGATCCCCGCCGACGATGACTACCTCGCAAAGGGCGTGACGATCCACCTCTCCGCCGACCGCGCGGCCGCGGTGATCGAGGTCGACGACCAGCGCGCGCTGCTGCGGCAGGGCGAATGGTCGGAGTGGGTGGAGCTCGAGTTCGACGCGCTGCCGATGGGCCTGGTGTCGGTGGCGGGCACCGTCCGCTTCTACGCGAAAGAGCTCGCGCCGGGCTTCCAGGTGTATGCCTCGCCGGTGAACATCTCGCCGGCGAGCCCCGCGGTGCCGCTCACCAGCCCCGACGACTTCGTGACGGAGCTCTTCGACCGGCTCGGCTTCTTCTACACCAAGGGGATGCCCGAAGAGACCGATGCGCTCAAGGACGGCGTCTTCAGCGACGACGACTATCTCGAGCAGGTGGCGCTCGTGCAGCAGGACACGCGGCGGATGGTGGCGCTCGCGCTCGAGCGCTTCGCGCCGGGTGACGCCACCTTCGTCTACCTCTCGGACATCGACCTGCAGTGCCACATGCTGTGGCGACACGCCGATCCGAAGGATCCCGGTGCGCCGCCGCACCCCGCCCGCGACCCGGCGGTCGCGGCGCGTCACGCGCACGACATCGACCGCTTCTACCGCGACGTGGACAGCGAGCTAGGCCGGATCCGCAAACGCCTGCCGCCCGAGACGCTCTTGATCGTGATGAGCGACCACGGCTTCCAGCCCTACACCCGCAAGCTGCACCTGAACGCGTGGCTGCGCGACAACGGTTACCTCGCGTTGGTGGATGCCAAGAGGGCCGGTCAGATCGTCGCCGGCGACGTCGACTGGTCGCGCACGCGGGCCTATGGCCTCGGCTTCAACGGGCTGTACTTGAACCTGGCGGGGCGCGAGGGGAAGGGAATCGTCGCGCCGGCCGACGCGGCGGCCGTCGCGGGCGAGCTGAAGGCCTCGCTCGAAGCGCTGCGTGACCCCGCGAACGGCCAGCGCGTCGTGCTGCGCGTAGACCGTGCAGCGGACGTCTACAGCGGCCTGCGCCGCGCCGAAGGCCCGGACCTGATCGTCGGCTACGACAGCGGGTACGGCGCGTCGGACGAATCGACGCTCGGAGAGATCACCGAGGCAGTGCTGGAGGACAACACCTCGCGCTGGTC
>CAZPNB010000394.1:0-4997 GCA_964587305.1 uncultured Spirochaetales bacterium
GCGACCGGCGTGCGCGAGTCGTGGTCGATCCCGCCAGGCGACCTTCCGCTCGGCGGCGTGTTCGCGACCGGCGGCGCCCCGGACGTCCCGACCACGAACGCCCACGTCGGTCCGCACTCGCTGCAGGTGGCCCCCGACGGATCGATCTGGATCACGCTGGCGCTCGCCAACCAGCTCGCGCGCTTCGATCCGGAGACCTCGGCGTTCACCACCGTCGACCTCGAGCACGGCTACTACCCGCACACGCTGCGCTTCGATTCGCGCGGGCGCATCTGGTACACGATCGCCGGGTCCAACCATCTGGGCATGTGGGATCCGACCACGCAGCAGGGCCGCGAGCTGCGCCTGCCGTCGCGCACGCTGGGCCAGGCGCTCGTGATGCGGATGCTGCCGTTTGCGCTGTGGCTCGGGCGCCACGTCGACCTCCGCGGTGCGGCGGCCGATGGCGATGGCTTCACGGCGCCGATCCCGTACGGTGTAGACGTCGCGCCGGACGGCGCGGTCTGGTTCAGCCAGCTGAACGAGCACCGGATCGGTCGCGTCGATCCCGACGATTTCGAGATCGAGATGATCGATACGCCATTCTCCGGCCCGCGGCGGATGCGCTTCGACGCGCACGGAAACCTGTGGATCCCCGGCTTCTCCTCCGGCGTGGTGGCGCGCTTCGACCCGAAGACGCGCGAGTTCCGCGAGTACCCGCTGCCGACGCTGCCGCGCGGCAGCGACACGCCCTATGCGCTGCACGTGCACCGCCCGAGCGGTCAGGTCTGGATCTGCGGCACGAACAGCGACACGCTGATCCGCTTCGATCCGCAGGGCGAGCGCTTCACCGTCTACCCGCTGCCCACGCGCGTCACCTACACCCGCGAGATCGACTTCGACGCCGAGGGCCGCGTCTGGACCTCGAACTCGAACTCGCCCGCCTGGCAGATCGAAGGCGGGACGCCGCGCGTGCTGCGGCTCGATCCGAGGGGGATCGCAGACGAGGAGATCGCGCGCCGCGACGCCAGCGTCGAGCGCTAGTCGGTTGTTGCGGTTCCTCGCCATCGCGTCGGCCGTGCCAGTGCTCGGCTGTGGCGACGCCGGCCCGCTCGCGGTGGACATCGGCGGCCCGGTCGCCGAATGGACGCACTACGGCGCCGACGCCGGCGGGTCGCGCTGGTCGCCGCTCACGCAGATCACGCGCGAGAACGTCGGGCACCTGGCCCTCGCCTGGGAGTTCCACACCGGCGACGTCTCGGCGGGAGTCGGGGGCCGCGGGAAGACCGCGTTTCAGGCCACGCCGATCGCGGTCGGCGACACGCTGTACTTCTGTTCGCCGATGAACCGCGTGTTCGCGCTGGACGCCGAGACCGGTGCCCTGCGCTGGGCCTACGATCCCCGCGTCACCGACACCGGCGCGTGGACGCGCACCTGCCGCGGGGTCGCCTACGGGCGGACGGCGGGGAGCGGCGCGTGCGGCGAGCGGATCCTGACCGCCACCATGGACGCCCGGCTGATCGCGCTCGACGCCCGCAGCGGCCGGCCCTGCCGAGACTTCGGCTCGGGCGGCGAGGTGGACCTGTCGATCGGGATCACCGGCTTCACCGCTGAGGAGTACGCGGTGACGTCGGCTCCGACCGTGATCGGGGGCGTCGTCGCTGTGGGCTCGCTGGTCGCGGACGGCCGGCGCGTCGGCGGGCCGAGCGGCGTCGTGCGCGGCTTCCACCTGGAGACGGGTGCGCTGCGCTGGGCCTTCGATCCAGTTCCGCCCGGCACACCGCCGCTGGCGAACGGGCCCGGCGGCGCACAGCCCTTTCATGCCGGGACGCCGAACGCATGGTCGACCTTCTCCGCCGACGCCGTGCGCGATCTGCTCTACGTGCCCACCGGGAACCCGAGCCCGGATTTCTTCGGCGGACAGCGCGACGGGGTCGACTACTACGGAAGCTCGTTGGTGGCGCTGCGCGGCCGCAGCGGAGAGGTGGCGTGGCGCTTCCAGACGGTGCACCACGACCTCTGGGACTACGACGTCGCGTCGCAGCCGACCCTGCTCGACGTTCGCGGACCGGATGATCGCGTGACACCGGCGGTCGCGCAGACCACGAAGATGGCCCACGTCTTCCTGCTCGATCGCGCAACGGGGGCGCCGCTGTACCCCGTCGAAGAGCGCGCTGTCCCCGCTTCGGGCGTACCCGGCGAGGCGACCGCGCCGACCCAGCCCTTCCCGACGCATCCGGGGCCGCTCTTGCCCGAGGTGTTGGGCCCCGACGACGCGTGGGGTCTCGTGCCGTGGGAGCGCAGCGCGTGCCGTGAGCGGATCGCCGCGCTGCGCGGTGGCGGCATCTTCACCCCGCCGAGCTTCGAAGGCACGCTGCAGTACCCGGGCGTCGCCGGCGGATCGAACTGGGGCGGGCTCGCGGTCGATCGCGCGCGCGGCTGGATCGTGCTCAACCTGAGCCGCTTGCCGAGTGTCGAGCGGGTGGTGCCGCGCGACCGGGCGGCGTCGATCGAGATCGAGCGGCCGTATTCGACGCTATTCGCGCAGCTCGGCACCCCGTACGCGCAGTTCCAGGGCGCGCTGCTCTCGCCGCTGGGCGTGCCGTGCACGGCACCGCCCTGGGGCACGCTCACGGCGGTGGATCTCGCCACCGGAGCGAAGCGCTGGGAAGTGCCGTTCGGCACCACGCGCGACGTCGCGCCGTTCCCGTTCTGGTTCACCTGGGGAATGCCCAGCATGGGCGGGCCGATCGTCACCGCCAGCG
The DNA here is from genome assembly GCA_964587305.1 of uncultured Spirochaetales bacterium. GTDB lineage: Bacteria > Myxococcota_A > UBA9160 > UBA9160 > SMWR01 > JAHEJV01. The sequence continues at coordinate 2,745 of CAZPNB010000394.1, forward strand.
GCCTCGTCTTCATCGGCGCGTCGATGGACGACTTCCTGCGCGCGTTCGACGTGGAGAGCGGCGAGGAGCTGTGGTCGGCGCGGCTGCCGGCAGGTGGTCAGGCGACGCCGCTCACCTACCGGCGCCCGGGAGGCCGCCAGTTCGTCGTGATCGCCGCAGGGGGCCACGGCACGCTCGGAACCACCCTCGGAGACTCGCTGGTGGCCTACGCGCTTCCGGTGCGGCCGGATCGATCGCGCTAGCGCGGATCGCCCGATCCCGGGGTGTGTCGGGCCGCACCTCAAGGGTGCCGAGCCACGCGCCGAAACAGTCCGGCAGGGCAGGGGGGCGGCGTGAAGGCGCGTTTGCGGATCTCCGGAGACGGAGGCGTCGAGCTCGACGGTCGCGTCGACGATCGCCACTGCGCGCGATCGTACGCGCTGCTCAACTCCCCCGCCGCGCTGCTGCTCGGCGTGGAGGAGCACCGCGAGCATCCGGAGCGCCACGCGGCCATCCTCGCCGGCGACCTCTCGCGGATCGCGTTTCCGGAGATCGTGAGCCTGATCGTGCACGGCCGCATCAGCGGTGTGTTGCGTGTCTACGGGCATTCGGCGGCGCGCACGGTGGTGTTCGGCGCCGGCGAAGTGCGCGGGGCGTCCTCGGACCGGGTCAACGAGCGGCTCGGTGAGGTCGCGGTGCGGATGGGGTTGATCAAGCGCGAGGACATGGAGGCGCTGGCGCGGGCGGTCAGCGATCCGCGGCGCGCGGGCCGGCTCGCGGTCGAGCGGCGCCTGTTGTCCGAGCGCGATCTGTGGAACGCGGTGCAGGAGCACGTCGTCACCGTCTTCCAGGCGATCGTGCTCGAGACGCGCGGCACCTTCGTGCTCACCGACGAGCGCTACGACGAGACGCTCACCGTGCCCGGGCTGTCGGCCGAGGGGCTCTTGATGGAGAGCGTGCGGCGTCTCGACGAGCTGCGCGTACCGCGCTCGGGCGGCGACGGCGAGCCGGTGCGTGTGCTCGCGGCGTTCAACGCCGCGTTCCGCGACATCTTCGCGACCGCAGACGACGCCGGCGCGGGCGCAGCGCTGCACCGCGCCGCCGAGTCGGTGTTCGAGGGCGATCCCGCCCACGCCGTCTTCCGCGCGCTGCGCTTCTCCGCGGACGGCGAGCTCCCGGCGGACGAAGTGCTGCCGATCCTCGCCGCGCAGGGCGCGTCCCCCGCGCGCGACCCGGGCGAGCTGCTCTCGGACTCGCTGTCGAAGGTGATGCTCTTCCTGCTCTTCGTCGCCGGCGCGCACCTCGAGACCGCCGCGCATCAGGAGCTGCACTCGCGCGTCAAGGCGCGCGTCAGCCGCGACTAACCCGGATCTCTCACGGAGCCTACCAGCCCTCGTCCTCGTCGGGGATGTCTCCGCGCAGCAGCTCGACGTCGGCGAGATCTCGCAGAGACTTGCTCCGTCGACGCCCAGGATCGCGCGCCGCGCGCTCCTTCATCGAGATCAAGTCCTCGGTCGAGACGACAGGGATGCGGATCCCGCGGAGCTCGATGAGTTCTGCCCGCTCGATCATCCGGTCGAACTCGGCGTCGAACGCCACCTGCAGCGGCTCGCCGCTGCGATGGAGGAAGTTGAGGCTGTGCGGGAAGGTGCCCCGGCAAGCGAAACCCGCACTCACGAGCGCGCCCGTGACTCGCTCCCGCGAGGCGGCCGTCTGCGCGGCGAGGTCGATGTCGATCGTCGCCCGCGGCACTCCGGTGCGGATTCCGACTGCGAGCCCACCGATCAGCGCGAACGCGATTCCTGCCTGCTGCAGGCCGCGCGCCGCATCCAGCAGCGCAGCCAACTGAGCCTCAGGGTCCATGGATCCCCTCGCAGGTCGGATCAACAGCCGTTCTCGCGCGGTGAGCGCCGAACTGATTGCGAGCGTGCTCTCTGCCGGCCGAGACATTCCGAAGGACGATAGCCCTCGTGCCGGGCGACCGTCGAGCGGAGCCAGCTGCCTCGGTAGCCAGCGAGGTCGGAGGTGCGGAAGAGTCTCGAGGCGATCGTCAGCTAACCCCGCGCGCGGGCGCGCAGCCACGCGGCGGCCAGCAGCCCGCACAAGAGCGCCACCGTTGCGTGGGCCGGCGGCGTATCCCAGTAGTTCGCGGCGACGAACCCAAGCACGGCCGCCGCCACTGCGATGATCGGCGCGGCGATCATCAGCGTGCGGACGTCGCGCACGAGGTGCTTGGCGACGAGCGCGGGCAGCACCAGACAGCCGAAGGTGTAG
>CAZPNB010000395.1:0-3635 GCA_964587305.1 uncultured Spirochaetales bacterium
AGCAGCGCGTGCGGCGTGCCGGCAGGGTCTCCGGTCAGGAACACCGCGGTGCCGGGCACCCGCGGCAGCGTCGACGTCTCCAGATCCGGAAGGAACAGGTCGATCGGCAGCGCCGTCTCTTCGAGCCGCTCGCGGAGCACCTCGCGGCCGCGCTTCCAGGTGCTCATCAGCGCGAACACGAAGCCGGCGACCATCAACGAGAACCAGCCGCCGTGGGTGAGCTTCAGCAGGTTCGAGCCGAGGAACGCGAGATCGATCGGCAGCACGAAGGCGCCGAGCGCGAGCGCGGCGACGCCCCAGCCCCAGCGCTGGCGCGCCACTACGCATAGCAGCGCGGTGGTGATGACCATGTTGGCGGTCACGGCCATTCCGTACGCCGCGGCCAGGTTGCTCGACGACCCGAAGCCGACGACCAGCGCGCACGCTGCGATCATCAGCATCCAGTTCACCGGCGCGACGTAGATCTGCCCGCGCGTCTGCGCCGAGGTGTGACTCACCGCCATGCGCGGCGCGTAGCCGAGCTGGATCGCCTGATGTGTCAACGAGAAGGCGCCCGCGATCAGCGCCTGTGACGCGATCACGGTCGCCGCGGTGGCGAGCCCGACCAGCGGCATCAGCGCCCAGGCCGGGGCGAGCCGGTAGAACGGGTTGGCCGCGGCCTCCGGATCCACCAGCAACAGCGCTCCCTGGCCGAAGTAGTTCAGCAGCAGCGCCGGCAGCGCGAGGCCGAACCAGCCCATGCGGATCGGGCGCAGGCCGAAGTGACCCATGTCGGCATACAACGCCTCGCCACCGGTCACCACCAGGAACACCGCCGCGAGCACCGCGAAGCCTTGAAATCCGTTCTCCGCGAAGAAGCGCGCCGCGTGTGACGGGAGGACGGCGACGAGCACCGCGGGCTGCTCGGCGATTCCGCCGACTCCCAACACGGCGAGCGTGGTGAACCACGTGATCATCACGGGTCCGAACAGCGCGCCGATGCGCCCGGTTCCGCGACTCTGGATCATGAACACACCGATCAGGATCGCGACGGTCGTCGGGATCACGAGCGGGCGGAGCGCGGGCGCGATCACCTCGAGGCCCTCGACCGCAGAGAGCACCGAGATCGCTGGCGTGAGCATGCCGTCGCCGTAGAGCAGCGAGGCACCGAACAGCCCGAGCATCGCGACCCAGGTGGTGCGCCGCGGCGCATAGCGCGGGGCGGCCAGCGCGACCAATGCCAGGATGCCGCCCTCGCCGCGGTTGTCCGCGCGCAGCACGAAGACGAGGTACTTGATCGAGATGACGAGGATCAGCGACCAGAAGACCAGCGACAGGATCCCGAGCACGTTCGCCGGCGTCACCGCCACCCCGTACTCCCCGTGGAAGCACTCGCGGATCGCGTAGAGCGGGCTCGTGCCGATGTCGCCGTAGACGACGCCGAGCGCGCCGACCGAGAGCAGGGCGAGGCGCCGGCCGTGCGGCGCTTCCGCGGGTTGCGATTGCTCGGAGTCCACCGCTCCGCTCACGCCGGCTCGGCCGCGTCCAGCGCCGCGGCCGGACCCAGGTAGTAATGCACGGCGCCGTGCAGGCCGTAGAGGAGCGGCGTGATGGCGACGGCCACGCCGAACTTGAATGCGTAGCCGCTGAGCGAGGTGTTCAGGAAATCGCCGAACGTGAAGGTGACCTCGGCCTGGCTCTGACCCAGTCGGGCCGGCAGATAGAGGCCGATGAAGCCGACCACGAAGGTGTCGATCAGCTGGCTGACCACGGTGGAGCCGGTCGCCCGCAGCCACAGGTGGCGGCCGCCGGTGCGTCGGCGGAGCACCCAGAAGACCGTCACGTCGACGAGCTGCGCGATCAGGAACGCGGCGATCGACCCGACAATGATCCAGCGCGACTGCAGGAAGACGCGCTGGAAGGATCGGTCGTCGATCGGCGAGAACGGCGTGGCGTGCACGTACTGGGTCAGCCAGAGCATCACGAACGCGTAGCTGATCACACCCGCGGCGAGCAGCGAGAGCCGGCGCACGCCGACCCGTCCGAAATACTCGTTCACCACGTCGGTCAGGATGAACACGATCGGCCACAGGATCACGCCACAGCTCAGCGTGAACACCTGCCACGGTGTGAACACCTGGAAGAGCTTGCCGCCGATCAGCTCGGCGAGCAGCGCGTTGCCCACGAAGAAGGCTCCGAGCACCTGAAACACGAGCTGCCGCCGAGCCGCCCAACGCGGGTCCATCGAGACTGTCACAGCCGGGAAGGTGCCAGCCTTCGGCCCTCCCTGCGACACGCCGCGATCGGATCGGTGCGGCGAGCACTCTCCGCTACGATCCGCCCCCGAGCGCGCGGGCGAGCGTGCGCTGCGGTGCCCGGTCGCGTGATCGGATCCCAGCGCGACCCGACCCGATGGAGAATCGCCGTGAGGTCCGAGTATCGGGTACTGATCTTCTGCCTGACCCTGTTCGTCGGCGTTCCGTTCCTCTACGCGCTGGGCGAGCGGCTGGGTGGCATGCGCCTGGCGATCCTGCTGCCGGCGGTCGCGGCGATCGCGACGGGCGTGTACGCGCGGATGGGTGATCGAGCCGACTCCACACATTCGACCCCTTGACGCCGCGGCCCGGTCGGACGATATACCCGGGCGTCGACCCCGGTCGAGGGGGCCGACGCCGCGGAGTGGCCGCGATTGTCGAGTTCTCTGCTGGGCCCCGGGCTGATGGGTGTCGAGTGCGTGGCGAAGGGCGGCCGCGCGGTGATCGCTTCGCGGCGCCTAGCGAAGGACAGCGTGCTCGCGGTGTGGGGCGGCGACGTGTTGCGCCTCGAGGAGCTCCGGCGCATGCCGTTCGAGGTGCGGCGGCTCACGCTGCAGATCGACGAAGACGCCTTCCTCGTCTCCACCGCTGAAGGGCCAGCCGATTGGGTGAACCACAGCTGCGAGCCCAACGCGGGGTTGCGCGGCCAGGTGACGCTGGTCGCGATGCGCAGCATCGAGCGAGGCGAAGAGATCTGCTTCGACTACTCGATGGCCGACGGCTGCACCTACGACGAGTTCACATGCCACTGCGGCACGCCATCGTGCCGCGGCCGCATCTCGGGAGAGGATTGGACGCGCCCGGAGCTGCTCGAGCGCTACGCGGGCTATCGCTCCCCGTACCTCGAGCGGCGGATCGACGCGCTGCGGCGCAGGTCCCCGGGTGGCCTTCGCAAGACAGCGGCGCGGCGGGGCTGAGCGCCGATCGCTGCTCGCTCGCTCGCCGCGGCTGATCACGGCCAGTGCTTGGGGTAGTGCGTCGAGGAACTCGAGTAGGCTGACAGCAGCTTCTTCCAGGTGCCATCGGAGAGGCGCCGCAGCGCATCGTCCGCGACGGCGGCCTCTGCGAACTCGGGCGCCAGACGTTTCGCGGGATCACTACGGGGTTGTGGGCCGCGCGCGAGGTCAAGGGTGGCAGTACGGAAGCTCGCGATCTCCTGCGCTCATCCCGCAGGTTGGGGCGCACAGTCCAGGAACTCCGCCGTGAGCTGCTTCGTCTTGCTGTCGAAGAACCGGTCGCCACTCAGGACGGGGACCTGGCGCCCGCGATGGCACTCCGGCTCACCGTAGTCCTCGAAGTGGGTCTTCCAGAGCAGTCCGAACAGGATGGGCACCGGTAGCA
>CAZPNB010000396.1:0-6370 GCA_964587305.1 uncultured Spirochaetales bacterium
CTCGCCCCCGACCGTCGCGACGCCGACCGGGTTGCCGTAGCCGCCGATCCCGTCGACGACGCCGCGCAACAGATACTGGTGCAGCGGATCGTCGAGGGGCCCGAAGCGGAGCGAGTCGAGCGAAGCGATCGGACGCGCGCCCATCGTGAAGACGTCGCGCAGGATGCCGCCGACGCCGGTGGCCGCACCTTGCCGCGGCTCGATGAACGAGGGGTGGTTGTGACTCTCGATCTTGAAGACGACGGCGAGGCCGTCGCCGATCGCGACCACGCCGGCGTTCTCACCCGGGCCCTGGAGCACCTGGGGCCCCTGCGTCGGCAGCCGCTTCAGATACTTCTTGCTCGATTTGTAGGAGCAGTGCTCCGACCACATCACCGAGAAGATCCCGAGCTCGGAGAAGGTGGGCGTGCGACCGAGAATCGCCTCGATCTGGGCGTACTCGGCGTCCGAGAGGCCGTGCTCTCGGGCGAGCGCGAGATCGACGCACGGCTCGGCGCGCGCGCTCACCGTGAGCCTCGGCATGCATCCAGCAGCGATCCGAGCAGCACGCGTCCATCCTCGCCACCGACCCCCGCCTCGACGGCGTGCTCCGGGTGCGGCATCAGCCCCATCACGTTGCCGCGCGCGTTCGCCACACCGGCGATGTTCGCGAGGCTGCCGTTGGGATTGGCAGAAGCCGTGGCCTCCCCGGCGTCGTCCACATAGCGCAGCAGCACCTGTCCGGACCGCTCGAGCAGGGCGAGCTGGTCGGGAGGTGCGTGGTAGGCGCCCTCCCCGTGCTTGATCGGAAGGCGGAGCACGGTGCCCTTCGCGGCGCGGGAAGTGAATGGCGCGCGTGCGTGCTCGACGCGCACGTTCACGAATTCGCATACGAAGTGCAAATTGTGATTGCGCACCAGCGCCCCGGGCAAGAGGCCCGCCTCGCAGAGGATCTGGAAGCCGTTGCACACGCCGAGCACCGGCCCGCCCGCGTCGGCGAAGCGCTTCACGTCGGCCATGATCGGCGAGAAGCGCGCCATCGCACCCGCGCGGAGGTAATCGCCGTAGGAGAAGCCCCCGGGCACCAGCACCGCCACGGTGTCGGCCGGCAGAGCGCTCTCTTTGTGCCAGACGAGGCGCGCCTCCGCCGCGAGCACGGACTTCAACGCGAACCGGAGGTCGCGGTCGTCGTTCGAGCCCGGTAGCTGGATGACCGAGAACATTCGGGGGAATCCTCGAACGCTGGCGCGTTCGGCGGCGGGGGGCCGCCCGCTCGCGCAAGAAGATCCGGGACCGGGGCTGTGGGGGGAGGAACGCGGCGAGTCTACCCGCGGCGCCCCACCCCAACAACCACCGGCTCTTCACCGCTGCCGCTCACCGATCACGAGCGCCGCGCCGTCCACACCGACCACCGGCGAGCGGAAGCGATGGACGAGTCCGGACTGATTGCGCGGTGACAGCTCCGGCAGATTGTTGATGCGCACGTTCCGGCTCCCCGGCGCGCGACGACCGACGCGAGGGCGCCCACCGCGGCCGGCAGCAGGAACTCGAAACGCAGCAGATACCCCGACGCTGCGCCGAGCTGGCGAATCGGCGACGGCCGGTGCCGCGAAGTAGTACTGCGCCCACGGCGATCCGAGATACGCGTCGAGCAGCGGTTGGACACCCAACTCGAGAGGGTGGTGCACCCCATACACCGTGTTGCGCGGGTCGTGAACTTTCGGATAGCCGTACTCGAGGATGCGACGCCCGAACATCGCTGTGTCGGCTTCGTCCTGCCACAAGAGCGGCGCGCCGAGTCCTGCCAGTACGAGCCCAGCGAACACGATCTGCAGACAGACGGCGCCGGCGACCAGCGGCGCCGGGGGTTCCCGAACGCATCGAACCTCTCGAGTTCCGGTTTTGGCTGGACCGACGGGCCACGGCTTTGTAGCATCCGGCGACCTCCCCGGGCGTTGCGATTCCCCGATCGCCGGCCGGCCCCCACTCCGAGGCACCCTCCATGGGCACCGATCCGCGACTGCTGCGCGACCAGTGCGGACGCACGCTGAAGCAGACCGACTTCCACGGCATCGGCCGGCGCGAGGAAGGCAAGGTCCGCGACAGCTACATCCAGGGTGATCGCCGCACGATCGTCGTCACCGACCGCGTGAGCTGCTTCGACGTCGTGGTCGGTACGCTCCCGTTCAAGGGTCAGGTGCTGAACCAGCTCGCTGCGTTCTGGTTCGACCGCACGCGGGCGTTGGCTCCGAACCACGTGACCCTGGTGCCGGACCCCTGCGTCTCGGTGGTGCGCGAGCTGAAGACGATGCCGGTCGAGTTCGTGATGCGCGGCTACCTGACCGGATCGACGCAGACCTCGATCTGGACTGCCTACGCGCGGGGCGAGCGCAGCTACTGCGGCCACAGGCTGCCCGACGGCCTGCGGGCGCACGAGCCGCTGCCCGAGCCGTTGCTCACCCCGACCACGAAGGCGCCCAAAGGCCTGCACGACGAGCTGACTTCGCGCGAGCGGATCATCGCGAGCGGCACGCTCAGCGAAGAGACCTTCGACGCTGCCGCTCGCCTCGCCCACGCGCTGTTCGCGGACGGACAGCGCTGGGCCGCGAGCCGCGGTCTGATTCTCGTGGATACCAAGTACGAGCTCGGCCAAGAGGCCGATGGCAGCCTCGTGGTGGTGGACGAGATCCACACCCCCGACTCCTCGCGCTACTGGTACCGCGACCGCTACGAGCGCGCGCTCGCCGAGGGCCGCACGCCGGAAGCGCTCGACAAGGAGTACGTCCGCCACTGGCTCGGCGAGAAGGGCTACCGGGGCGACGGCCCGCCGCCGGAGCTTCCGATCGACGTGCGCTGCGAGGCAGCGCGCCGCTACATCGAAGCGTTCGAGCAGATCACCGGTCGCGACTTCGAGCCCGACACGGAAGATCCGCGGAAGCGGATCGCGCGCAACCTGGGAATCGACTGACCCTCATTCCTCGATCCGCACGATCGCGTACTCCTCGATCACCGGGTTCGCCAGCAGATTCCCCGCGAGCTCCTCGAGCAGGCGGCGCGCCTCGGCCTCCGACGCCGCGGCGAGCGTGATCTCGAACAGCTTTCCCTGGCGCACGCTCTCGATCGCGTGATAGCCGAGCTGTGCGCTCGCGGAGCGGATCGCCTTGCCCTGGGGATCGAGGACGTCGGGTTTACGCGTCACGTGGACCAGCGCCTTCACGGGATCTCCTGTTCGGGTGGGGCGAGCGCGAGAGTGCGCTCGAAGATCGCGTCGACGTGGCGGAGCGCCTCGTCGAGGCTGAACGCGCGATCGATCTCTTCTTTCGACAGGACGCGCGCGATCTCGGGGTCGCCCAGCACGCGCTCGCGGAAATCGCCGCCGTGGTCCCAGGTATCCATCGCGAGTCTCTGCACCAAAGCGTAGGCGTCCTCCCGGGTGGGGCTCACCGCGGTGAGGTGCAAGAGCAGCGTACCGCTGAACGCCAGGCCACGCGTCAGCTCGAGGTTCTCGCGCATCCGCTCCGGGAATACCACCAGCGTGTCGACCAGCCCCGCGAGCCGGTGGAGCATGAAGTCGAGCGTCACGCAGGCATCGGGGAAGATCACCCGCTCCACCGACGAATTGCTGATGTCGCGCTCGTGCCAGAGCGCCTGGTTCTCGAGCGCAGCCGACGCGTAGCCGCGGATCACGCGCGCCAGCCCGCTGACGTTCTCGAGCCGCCACGGGTTGCGCTTGTGGGGCATCGCGGACGAGCCCTTCTGGCCCGGGCCGAACTCCTCCTGCACCTCGCGCACCTCGGTGCGCGCCAGATGGCGCAGCTCGACGGCGATCTTCTCGCAGCTCGACGCGCACAGCGCGAGCGCGCCGATGAACGCCGCGTGGCGATCGCGCTGCACCACCTGCGTGGCCGCCGGCTCGAAGCCGATCCCGAGACGGCGACACACCGCCTCCTCCACCGCCGGGGGCAGATGGGCGAAGGTTCCGACCGCCCCCGAGAGCTTGCCGACGGCTGCTTCCTCGAGCGCACGCGCGAGGCGCCCACCCTGGCGCCGGATCTCGTCGGCGAACACCAGGAGCTTCAGGCCGAACGTCGTGGGCTCGGCGTGCACGCCGTGGGTGCGGCCGATGCACGGCGTGTGCTGGAACTCGCGCGCGCGCCTCACCAGCACGCGGCGCAGGCGCTCGACTCCGCGCGCCAGGATCTCCCCGGCGTCGCGGATCTGCAGCGCCAGCGCGGTATCGAGCACGTCGCTGGAGGTCATGCCGTAGTGCACGAACCGTGAATCCGGGCCGATCTGCTCCGCCAGACTCGACAGAAATGCGATCACGTCGTGCCGTACCTGCGCCTCGATCTCCGCGATCCGGGCCGGATTGACCGCCGCCTTCGCGCGGATCGTCGCGAGCGCTTCCGGCGGAATCGTGCCGCGTTCGGCGTGCACTTCGCACACGGCGAGCTCCACCTCGAGCCAGCGCGCGTACTTGCCTTCCTCGGAGAAGATCCGGGCCATCTCGGGCCGCGAGTAGCGTTCGATCATGTCTTACTGACCTTCGCTCGGCTCCGCCTCGCTGCGCGCCAGACGGCTTGCTTTCCGATCTTCGCTCGGCTCCGCCTCGCTGCGCGCCGGACGGCTTGCTTTCCGATCTTCGCTCGGCTCCGCCTCGCTGCGCGCCGGACGGCTTGCCTCATCCCAGGCGCAGGAACACGTAGAAGAGCATCAGGTAGTACATCACCGGAATCGCGAGCAGCGGCGAGTCGATCCGGTCGAGCACACCGCCCATGCCGGGCAGCACCGCTCCGGCGTCCTTCACCTGGGCGTCGCGCTTCAGCAGCGACTCGACGAGATCCCCGACGATCGCAGCCGCGGACAGGATGACGCCGAAGATCACCACGGCCACCCAACCCAAGAGCGCCGAGAGCGACGGCCACCAGATCTCGAAGATCCCCTTGAAGATCAGGCCGCAGAGCGTCCCACCGATCACGCCGCCGATCGCCCCCTCGACGCTCTTCGCCGGGCTGATGCGAGGCGCGAGCTTGCGCTTGCCATAGGCGCGTCCGGCGAAGTAGGCACCGGCGTCGCTCCACACCACGACAGCCAGCGTGAAGGTGAGCAGGAAGGCGCCCGACTCCGGAGCGATCCCCATCCCGCTCACGTCGTCTGCGCCGTAGCGCGTCACCATCACGCGATGGAACTCGCGCAGTACGACGGCATGGGACAACAGCCAACCCACGTAGAAGATCCCGAAGAACGTGCCCGAGATGCTCGCGAGCGCCTCGCTGATCTGGCGGCGCCCGAGCTGGAGGATCATCACCACCAGCAGTGTCACGGTCATCAGGACGGTCGCGTGGTACTCGTTGCCGAGATAGGCGACGACCGGAAGCGCCGCTCCCGCGGCGAGACCGAAGCCCATGATCGGATGGGCGCCCTTGTCCTCGATCAGGCCGTAGAACTCGCGCTGCGCGAGCAGCGTGACCAGCACGACCGTGCCGAGCACCCAGAGCCCCCCCTGCGCGATCGCATACAGCACCCACGGAACCAGGATCGATGCCGTCAGCAGGCGCGTCTGGAGGTCGCTGAGCCCGCGCTTCGGCGACCCGCCGGGGGGAGGCGGGGTGGGAGGACGCGGGTGTACCGGCTCGCGTCCGACCCGCACCGGGTCGCTCACGGTGCGCTCCGGCTCGGCGCGCTGCCGGTGTGACCGAACCCTCCGGCGCCGCGGGACGTCTCGTCGAGGTTCTCGACCTCGAGGAAGTGTGCGTCCGAAACCGGCGCCACGACGACCTGCGCGATCCGCTCGCCGCGCCGCAGCGTGATGCGCTCCCGCCCTGCGTTCATCACGATCACCTGGATCTCACCGCGGTAGTCCGCGTCGATCGTCCCCGGAGCGTTGGGCAGCACGAGGCCGTGAAGCAGCGCCAAGCCGCTGCGCGGGCGCACCTGGGCCTCGTGACCTGCGGGCACCGCGATCGCGAAGCCGGTCGGAACGAGCGCGCGATCACCGGGCTCGAGGACGAGCTCCTCCTCGAGCGCGGCGTGCAGGTCGAACCCCGCCGAGCCGGCGGTGGCCCGGGTCGGCAACGGCAGCCCCCGCGCGCCCGGCAACCGCGTGATCCGGACCGTGACGGGTGCCATGAGCCCTAGGAGGCCGCCGCCGCGGCGTCGGCCAGGGCCTCCTTCCGCGAGAGCCGGATGCGACCCGAGGGATCGATCTCGATGCACTTCGCGAGCACCTCGTCGCCTTCGCTCACCACGTCGGTGACCTTCTCGACCCTCCCCTCGGCCAGATGGCTGATGTGGATCAAACCGTCCGTGCCCGGGAAGATCTCCACGAAGGCACCGAAGTCGGTGATCCGCTTGACCTTGCCGAGGTAGACGCGGTCGAGCTCGGCCTCCT
>CAZPNB010000397.1:0-2982 GCA_964587305.1 uncultured Spirochaetales bacterium
CACAAGATCGTGATCGAGAACATGTTCGGTCTCGACTACTCGAAGCCCGCTCGACACATGCGCGAGTATCTGGAGGTGCTGGCCCCGCTGCTGCGCGGCGAGCCCGCCAAGCACGAGGGCGCCGAGTACCGTGTCAACGCCGGGCTGGCGGTGCCCGGCGCCACGCAGGTTCCGCTGCTCGTCGCGGCGCTCGGGCCGGTGCTGCTCGGCCTGGCCGGGCGGTTGGCCGACGGCACGATCACCTGGATGACGGGCCCGGCCACGCTCGCGAAGCACATCGTTCCGACGCTGGGCCGCGCGGCGAGCGCGGCGGGACGCCCGACTCCACGCGTGGTTGCAGGGCTGCCGATCGCGCTCGTCCGCGACGCCGCCGCGGCGCGCGAGGCGATCGGGAAGAGCTTCGAGATCTACGGAACGTTGCCCTCGTACCGCGCGATGCTCGATCGCGAAGGCGCCGCCGGGCCGGCCGACGTCGCGCTTGTCGGCGACGAGGCCGCGCTGCGCGCGCAGCTCGGGCGGCTGCGCGACGCCGGCGTGACCGACTTCGACGCCGCGGTGACGGCGGTGGAGGAAGGCTGCGAGGCGCGCACGTTCGAGTTCCTCGCGAGCCAGGTCTAGGCGCGGGAGACGTCCACCGCCGTTCCTTCCATGGAGCTCCTCCGCGTCACCTATCGCCTCGACGGGGATCCCTCCGGTGCGGAGGCGCGCGCCGAGGCGATCGCGCTCGAGCAGACGGTCGAGGTGCCGCGCGCTGTCGCGATGCGCGACGCGTTCATCGCGAACGAGATCGTGGGTCGCGTCGAGTCGATCGACGCGGCGGCCGACGGCGCCCGCCTCGCGACGATCGCCTATCCGGTGACGGCGACCGCGCTCGACCCGGCCCAGCTGCTCGGCGTGCTGTTCGGGAACAGCTCGCTGCACGCCGACGTGTCGTGCGTCGACTTCGATCCCCCGCCGGTGCTGTGCGAGGCGCTGCGCGGCCCGCGCTTCGGGATCGCCGGGATGCGCGCGCTCACGGGGGTCGGCGAGCGCGCGCTGACCTGCACCGCGGTGAAGCCGCTCGGTCACTCGCCCGCGGCGCTGGCCGATCTTCTGCGCACGTTCGCGCGCGCTGGCATCGACGTGGTGAAGGACGACCAGGGCCTCGCCGACCACGCGTTCTGCCGCTTCGAGGCGCGCGTATCGGCGTGTCTCGCGGCGGCCGAGCAGGTGGCCGACGAGACCGGACATCGCGTGCTGTACGTCCCGAACCTGATCGGCACGCCGGAGCGCGTGTTCGCGCAGCTGCGCTTCGCCGAGCAGCACGGCGCGCGCGCGGTGATGGTCTCGCCGATGCTGCTCGGCCTTCCGACGTTCTGGGAGCTCTGCCATCGCCACGCGTCGGTGCCGGTGCTCGCGCATCCATGCCTCGGCGGCGCCGTCCGCTACGCGCCGGAGCTGCTATTCGGGAAGCTCTTGCGCCTCTACGGCGCCGACGCGGTGATCTTCGTCGGCTACGCCGGCCGCTTCGGCACCCCGCGCGCGACGTGCGCGGCGATCGCCGCGAACCTGCGCGGCGCGTGGCGCGGTCTTCTGCCGGGCCTTCCGGTCCCCGGCGGCGGCATCGAGCTCGACAACGCCGCCGAGGTGGTCCGCTTCTACGGCCGCGCCGCGATGCTGCTCGTCGGCGGGAGTCTCCAGGTGGAAGAGGGCAGGACGCTCGAGCGGAGCCGGGCGCTGGTGGAGGCGGTGCGAAAGGCTTCGGCCTAGCCCGCGCTCGGCGGCGAATCCGCTCGCCCGGCCCGCTACCGCGAAGAAGAGCTGCTCGGCGGCTTCCGACTGCGTCAGCCGTCGCTCGGCCACGCGGCCCAGAAGTTCGAGTCGATTCCGCTCCGTCTCCTCATCGTCAGGATCCCCGGACAATCCCGCAGATCCGGTACCGTTCTCGAGGAAGCGTTCACTGTGGACAAGACGTTCCAGTTCCTGGCGGAAGAAAAATGAGCTCGGCAGCCTCGCGCCCGGTAAGATCGCCAACTTTACGGTGCTCGAGCAGGATCCGCTCGCCATCGATCCGATGAAGCTCAAGGACGTCCCGATTTGGGGCACGGTGTTCGAAGGGAAGAAGTACGAGATCGTGAAATGAGATCACTCGTGAATCGGTCTAACAACCGGTTTACAGCGGACGCTCGCCTACGGCGCCCGCCGATGAATCGTGGCGTTAGGCCACCTGTGTCCTTTCGCCGCGCCTTTGACAATAGGTAGACTTGCATGATCGCTTCGCAGATCGCCAGAGCAATTGACCTCTTCGCGCTGGCATTCGTGTTTGGGGCCACCGCATGGTTCTTTTTTGTTCAGTCCCCGGTGTTGCTGAAAACCCTTGGCCGTGAGCGGTTCGTTCCGATTCAGATGAGGCTCACGGTCGTTCTGTTCAAAGCTCTCATGATTGCAGTCCTTGTCATGGTAGGCGCTTCCTTGGGGCACAGCCCGCTTGGTTCCGCTACGACCATCGCCGCAGGCACTGCGCTAGCGGCCGTCCTCATCAACAGGTTTGGCGTTCTGCCAAGGGCGCTCAGGGCAGGCGGACAGAGTCGCACGGACATCAAAGGCCAAGACAGTGAGGGTTCAGCCGCGAACTTCGCATCGAAGGGCGTTGGCAATCGAACAAAGCTGTTGCACCGCCTGGTTGTGCTCTTCGTGGTCATCATGCTTGGCGGGACTGTCGTGCATGCCATCAGGCTACTGGCGGACTAATACGTGCAGCCGTAGCGAACCGCCTACGGATTCTTCCGGAGACTCCATCTTTTCCGTCAGGAGCGAGAATTCGCCCTGCAAGGACAGTGTCGATGATCTCTGCGCGCGAAGCACTCGACCGCCTGCGCGAAGGAAACCGCCGATTCGTGTCTGACGTGGGGAGTCGCAACACCCTCACGAGCCAGACGCGCCGCGATCTGACGGCGGGGCAAGAGCCGTTCGCGATCGTTCTCGGATGTTCCGATTCGCGGG
>CAZPNB010000398.1:0-3128 GCA_964587305.1 uncultured Spirochaetales bacterium
GGTGAGCATGTCTAGCATGACCTAACTAAAGCAGGTCATTGCAGCGAATCTTTCATTTCATGGCTGCTTTGGATCTCGATGGAGCCGCTTGTCGGGTAAATCGAGGGCGGGTGTGACATCGGCGGACCTCCGTCAAGACTATTTCTAAGAATTTGACAAAGATGGTTGTATTCAAATAAGTAGTAGTCATGGATATAACCCAACTATTAGGGTTTGGCGTGGAACAGGGCGCATCCGATTGCCATTTGAGCGCTGGTGAACCGCCGATGCTGAGGGTGCACGGCGATCTGAAAAAACTCGATAGCCCGGCGCTCAGCCCTGAAGACGTGCACGCGCTCATCTTCGACATCATGAACGATCAACAGCGCAAAGTTTTTCAGGAAACACTTGAGTGCGATTTCTCGTTCGCGATGGGTGAAACCGCGCGCTTTCGCGTCAACGTATTCATGCAGCGCAAAGGCGAAGCGGCGGTGTTTAGAACCATTCCGACCAAGATTTTGACTCTTGATGAGTTGGGCATGCCGCCGATTTTGAAACAGATGTGCGAGAAAGAAAAGGGCTTGATTCTCGCCACCGGGCCCACGGGCTCCGGTAAGTCGACGACTCTGGCTGCTATGGTCGATTATCTCAATGAGAGTTTCGAAGGCCATATTTTGACCATCGAGGATCCCATTGAGTTCGTCCACAAATCAAAAAAATGTTTAGTCAATCAGCGCGAGCTAGGACCGAATACGCAGTCGTTCGCTAATGCTTTGCGTTCCGCCTTGCGTGAAGATCCGGACATCATTCTGGTTGGCGAAATGCGCGACCTGGAAACGATTCAATTGGCGCTTACCGCCGCGGAAACTGGCCACATCGTGTTCGGCACGTTGCATACCTCCAGCGCGCCCAAAACCGTCGATCGCATCATCGACGTCTTTCCGCCGAGCCAACAGGCGCAGATTCGCGCGCAGTTTGCCGAATCCATCGAGGCGGTCATCACCCAGACTTTGTGCAAGAAAAAGGGCGGCGGTCGGGTGCCGGCGTTGGAAATCATGACCGGCACCACTGCGGTTCGAAATTTAATCCGCGAAGGTAAAATTCACCAACTCCCAGGCACCATTCAGGTAAGCCAGAAGGACGGCATGCAGACCATGGACATGGCGTTGACGAACCTGGTAACTCGTGGCCTGGTCACCCGGGAGGAGGCGCAATCGAAGAGTATGAACCCCAATCTGTTCGGACCTACGGCTGTCAGCGGTGCGGTTGGCGGTCATTAGTTACGGTTAGAATCTGACATTGGAGAGCCGGCTCATGGAAATGCAAACCTACCTTAAGACAATGGTTGAAATAGATGCGTCAGATCTCTATCTGACGGCGGAGCGGCCGAGCATGTACCGGGTCGATGGTAAAATTCGTGCCGTGGGAGATCAAGGCCTCAACTCAGACGAGGTTAGCGCACTTGCCAGCTCGATCATGAACGAACGTCAACTCAAGGAGTTTAGCGAAACCCACGAAATGAATTTGGCCACTGCGTTGCCTGGCGTGAGTCGCTTCCGCGTGAATATTTTTCAGCAGCGCGGCTCGGTGGGAATGGTCATTCGACGAGTGAAGGCGAATGTTGCGACGCTGGACGAGCTCGGTTTGCCCTCCATACTCAAAGACATTTCAATGAGCAAGCGAGGGTTAACTTTGCTAGTCGGCGCGACAGGCTCCGGCAAATCGACCACTTTGGCTGCCATGGTAGACCACCGTAATTCATCGGAGCCCGGACATATCATCACCATCGAAGACCCCATTGAATTTGTCCACCAACATAAAATGTCAATTATTACGCAGCGCGAAGTGGGATTCGATACGCACTCGTTTCAGGCTGCGCTGAAGAACACATTACGCCAGGCTCCCGATGTCATTCTCATTGGTGAAATTCGCGACACTGAAACTATGGAAGCGGCGATTACATTCGCTGAAACCGGCCATTTGTGCTTGGGAACGTTGCATTCCAACAACGCAAACCAGGCGATTGAGCGCATCATGAATTTCTTTCCGGCCGAGCGCCATGAGCAAATATATATGCAGCTATCTTTAAATCTGCGCTCCATTGTATCTCAACGGTTGATACCGTCGACGGACGGCAAGCGTGTCGCCGCGCTTGAGATTCTCATGGATACGCCGCGACTCAAAGATCTGATAAAAAAAGGCGAGGTCGATACTCTCAAGGAAGGAATGGAGCAAGGGGTTCAGGAGGGCTGCCAGACTTTTGACCAGGCGCTTTTCGCCCTCTACAAAGAAGGTAAGATAAGCCTTGACCAGGCGCTGGTGAATTCCGATAGTGCAAACAACCTGAGATTGAAAATCAAGTTAGCCGGCTTGCGTGACGAAGACGACGCGGTACGCAGCCTACCTTCAGGGAGCCTAGAGAGCGAGCCAGCTACCAAGGTGGCAACGGCGAAAGAAGGGAGCGTTTTTCGGTTGCGTCGATAAGACGGACATATCTGGGCAACCCCGGCTGAGCCACAAATCCTGAAAAGGGTGGGTTAGGTGGTCGTTCTACCGACTTCTTCCTCGCTTGTCTAACGGCAGTGTCACTTCATCGCGACCGCCTTGACCTGCTTGAAATCGATCGAGCCGGCTAACGTCTTGGCAATCCCATCTTGCAACAGCGTTGTCATTCCCTCATTTACGGCTAAGCTAAACAACTCCGCTACGGTCACTCGCTTGTGAATTAGCCGCTTGAATTCTTCCGTGGCAACCAGCAGTTCGTGCAGGGCGATCCGGCCACGGTAACCGGAATTGCCGCAGGCCTCACAGCCCTTGCCGCGATAGAGAAAGAAATTTTTGTCGTAGGCTGTGCCGAGTTTGGCGAAGGCTTGCTCGCCGTAGGCCCGTACCAACTCGTCGTACTCCTCTCGGCCCGGGCGGTACTTCTCCTTGCACCCTTCGCAAATCGTGCGCGCCAAGCGTTGCGCTAGGACACCCAAAAGAGCATCGGCAAAATAAACGGGTCCATGCCCATCTCTAACAACCGAGTTATTGTCTCGACGGCGTTGTTGGTATGCAGAGTGCTCAGAACGAGGTGCCCGGTAAGGGAAGCTTCGATGGCCATCTCCGCGGTCTCCCGGTCACGCATCTCGCCAATCATGATGATA
>CAZPNB010000399.1:0-6720 GCA_964587305.1 uncultured Spirochaetales bacterium
AGACGATCGCCCTCGAGAAAGCTGCCTGAGCGCTACGTGCTATACGAACGAAACCCCTCCGGAAGAAGCGTCACACCGCGTTTCCACCAGAATCGGGACACGACCCTGGCGCCGCGGGCGATGCCCTCCCATGCGCTCAGCTTGAGCTGGCATTGTGCGTCGTTGCAGGCGTGGCAGACCACGCAGCGGCGATCCAGGATCGGTTGGACGTCTGCGCGGTAGGACGGGCCGGCCGATGGCGCCGCGGGCGCGTCGAAACGCGTCGGGTCCGGCGCGCCGTAGCGTTCATCGAGAGAATGCCGGGCCAGCGTCGCGCAGCCGGCCAGCACCGCCAGCGACGTGATTCCCAAGATTCTGCGCGTACCGTTCCGCTGGTTCGGCATGGTTGGTGTGACCCCGTCCTGGTTATGTCCTGGTTATGGATTGGGAGTGAGTTTTGCCCTGCGATGGGGATCCCGCAGGATCCTCGTCCGAGGGTGCGATCGCCTCCTGCCACACGGCCTCGGCGGTTCGACCTTGCTCCAGAGCCTGCTGCTCCAGGTTCTCGCGCACGTGCAGGAGCAGGTCACCGATGTGATCGCGAGCGGCGTTCAGAGGTGAGAGCAGGTCGGTGAGCGTCACCTGGTCGCCGAGCTCGCCGGCGGTGAAGCGCGTGAGCACATCGCTCTTCATCCGCAGCATCTTGCCCTGCAGCTCGACGAGCGGCTCGAGCTCGAGCTGTGCGGAGATCTCGAGCTCGGCGATGCGCCGCTCGAGGGCCGCGATCTCGAGCTGGTAGCCGCCGAAGGCCGTGTCGCGCGCTGCGCGCGCGCGCTGCCGCCAGGCCTGCCGGACGAAGATGCCTCCGCCGAGCAACGTGCCCAGCACGCTCAACGTGTTGGCGAGCCGGCCGACGTCGCTCGCGGACACGATCGGCCGCTCGCGCGCGAGATACTTCCTCGCGCCTTCGTGGAAGCGAGCGCGTGGCCGATCTTCGAAGAGTGACCTGTGCAGCGGTGGATCCGGAACGCGCGCGAAGCGCGATTCGAACACCGTCTCCACCACTTCTTCGACCAGTTCGGGCGATAGATCGCGATGCGCGAGCAGCACGAGACGCGCGCCGATCGTAGGCAGCGGCGCGGACGGGATCGGAGGCGCCGAGCCGTAGAGGTACGGAGGAATTTCGTACTCCGCGGTGGAGCGGCGCTCGACCGCAGCGGAGATCGCGTTCCCGTCCTCGTCGGACAGGATCCCGCCGAGCCGGAACGCGTTCGCGAAGGACAGCGGTACGAGTGCGTACTCGTGCTTCTGGATCAGCTCGATCGCGATCTTCGAAGGCACGGATGCGAGGTGAAAGATCGCGTCGGGCTGCTCGTCGCGGCGACCGCGGGTCGCGAGCTGTAGCAGCTCATCGAGGTCGAATCGTTCTGCTCCGCACGTCTCGGGAGACGGCGCGGGCGTGCAGCGGATCTCGGCGAACCGGAGCACCTCCTCGGCGAGCAACGCGGTGGCAGATTCCGGCGGCCCGAGATCGACCCGGCGGCCGCGCAGGGCTTCCAGGGTGCCGTCCTCGAACGACGCGATGAGCTCGGCCTTCACGAGCAGGTGCAGCGCCTCGATGAAGAGCGGGGCCACCTCACGCAGCTCCGGGTAGCGGCCGAGCTCGACCACGCTCGAGACCATGGCGAAGTCGATCGCACGCGCTTGCGTCGCCTCGAGCTCGCCGAGGGTATCGCGGGACTCGGCGACGGACGTCTCGATCCCGCGGCGCGAGAGCTCGGCCGCGAGCGAGCGCGCGATCATCGCACGTGTCGTAATGCTCGGTCCTGCCGTGAGCGAAGTGTGCTCGGCGACAGGCCTGGTTCCGCGAAAGACCAGGACGCTCGCGGCGGCGAAGGCCACCAAGGCCAGCAGTGCGGCGAGCCAGACCGGCGCTCGCGTCCAGCGGGGCGGGCGGTGTTCCGCTAGCGTCACGTCGAGTTGCAGGATACAGACTCGCCCGCCGCGCCAGTAGCGGGGATCGATCAGCATCTAGGTCAACGCGCTGATCTCGAAGGAAGGATCGATCTTGACGCAAAGATTCGCTCGGGTTTTCGCGACCGGAGTTCTGATGGTGCTCATCGTGAATCCGGCGCACGCGGCCGAGTGCCTCGGCGTAGAGCTGCCGGATCGGTTCGAGCTCGGCACCGAATCCCTCGTTCTCAACGGGATGGGCGCGCGTCTGGCGACGATGCTCAAGGTCAAAGTCTATGCCGCGGGTCTGTACCTCCACGCCAGATCCAACGATCCGAAAGCGATCATCTCGACCGATCAGCCTCGGCATCTGGAGCTGCATTTCGTACGTGACGTTGATCGGAAGGAAATCACGGACGCGTGGACCGAGGGCTTCAGAACGAACGCGGGCGATAAATTTGCGAGCCTCGCGAACGACATCAAGACATTGAACGACGCGATGACCGATCTTCCCACCGGGTCGCGATTGACGTTCAGCTACCAGCCGGGGGCTGGCACCACCGTATCGATCAATGACGGGAAGAAGGCTGTCATTCAAGGCGCCGATTTCGCATCGGCGCTGATTGCGATCTGGTTAGGCGAGCCGCCGAACAAGGAAATCAAGACGGGTCTGCTGGGGGGCGATTGTGACTGAGGATGGCGATACGCCTGACGCCCACCTCCGATCGGCCTCGAGCCCGAGTTCGATTCGCTGCCCCGGAGCGAAGTAGCGCGCTGGAATCAAGGAGCGAGCCCGCGCTCGTTCAGGTCGTCGCGCACGGCGTTGGCCACGTCGACCACCAGCTTGTCGATCTTGCTCGGGTTGAGCGTGCGGCTCACGCCCGACCAGAGCAGCTTGTCTTCTGCGAGGGAGTAGATGCTGACCTGGAGCCTCAGGATCGTGTCGGTGCGCACCGCTCCCGGGTCGTACATCATCGGTCCGCCGCGGTAGCCATAGCTCCCCCAGAATCCACCGCTGTACGAAGGCGGCTCGACCGTCACCCTCTGTTGAGTGGAGATGAAGCTGACCAACACGGCGCCGTCGTAGCCGGCGGCTTCGACCTTTTTGCGCGCGGCCACAACATCGGAGAGTTCGCGATCATTGAGCAGCGTGTAGGAGGGGTGCGCCACGAGTTGCCCCGCCTTTCCGCGCGGTCCGCTGCTGACTGCGTTGTCCAGCGCGTCCTCCGTGGCGCGTCGGATTGCACCATCGTTGGCCAGGGCGACGACTAGCACCTGCTTCAGAGCGAAGGACTGCGGCGTCGCGGTCGGCTCGACCCACGCGTTCTCGATCTGCGACGTCGCGCATCCGCTGAGGCTCGCTGCGAGCACGAGTGCCTGTCCGACACGAGAGAAACTCATCGATCGTCCACCTCATCCACGTTCGTGACATCCCCATGTTACACCGACTCGGCCAAGCGAATCCTCACGCCGGTACTTCGCGAGCGCGAGGCCCGCGGTCCGACCCGCGACGCCCTCCGGCGCGCGGGCTTCGAGACGGAGTACGTTCCTGCAGGAGTTCGAGGAAGCGGTCGCGGACGTATTCCGTATTGAAGTCCTCCGGTCTCTTACCCACCTATGGGATCCCCTTTTTTCGGACTCGTCGAGGATGCTTCAAGACCGGCGGCGCGGCTACCCACGGCCGCAGGCTCGTCTCTCTGACCCAGCTGCAAGAGCTCTATCGCGACGGCGCTACTTGCGCCCGGCGGGCAACCCATTCATTCTCATCCGCGCGAGCCGCCGAGGAGGATTGCGTGAGCAAGGAGATCATTAGGCTAACGCGCCTCGTCACGGTGTTGGCGGTCCTCTGCGGCTGCGGTCCGTCTGCACCTCCCGCCCCGCCGGCCATCCCCGTCGTGGTGGCACCCGTCGCGCAGCGCGACGTGCGTGTGATCCGCGAGTTCGTCGGGACGACCGAGGGAAATGTCGACGCGGAGATCCGCGCCCAGGTCTCGGGCTACCTGATCTCCCGCGACTTCCGCGAAGGCACGCTGGTGAAACGCGGCGACCCGCTCTTCACGATCGACGCGCGCCCGTTCCGCGCGTCCCTCGATCAGGCTCGCAGCGAACTCGAGCGCGCGCGAGCGGCTCGCTCGAAGGCCGAGCAGGATGTGGCGCGCTTCACGCCCCTGGCGCGCGACGGCGCCGTCAGCCAGCAGGAGCTCGACAACGCAACCCAGGCGGCGCGCGCGGGCCGCGCCTCCGTCGAGGCCGCGCAGGCGATGGTCGACCAGGCGCAGATCGAGCTCGGCTTCACGCGCATCGCGTCCCCGATCGGCGGCATCGTTGGCGTCGCGAACGTGCAGATCGGCGATCTGGTCGGGCCGACGGTCCCGAAGCCGCTCACCACCGTGTCGCAGGTCGACCCGATCCGTGTCGCGACACCGATCAGTGAGCGGGAGTACATCCACTTCGCGGAGCGGATCCGCGAGACCCTCGAACAGGGTCCGAACAACCCCGACCTCACGCTCGACCTGGTGCTCGCGGACGGCAGCGTGCATCCGCACCGCGGTCGTCTCGTGGTCACCGGGCGCGAGGTCGATCCGAACACGGGTACGATCCTGCTGAAGAGCGAGTTCCCGAACCCCGACCTCACCGTCCGCCCGGGCCAGTACGCGCGCGTGCGCGCCGCGACCCAGGTGCTTTCCGGCGCGCTGGTGGTGCCGCATCGCGCGGTGACCGAGATGCAGGGAACCCACCAGGTCGCCGTCGTCGGCGCGGGCGACGTGGTGGAGATGCGCGTGGTCGAGACCGGCCCGCAAGACGGCAGCGATCTGGTGATCGCGAAGGGGCTCGCGGCCGGCGAGCGTGTCGTGGTCGAGGGCATCCAGAAGGTGCGCAACGGCGCGGTGGTCGCCCCGCAGAGCTCCGTCGCAGCACCCGGATCTACACAGGCCGCGCCCCGCGCCGAGCCCGCTCCCGCGCCGGAGGGCTGACGCTTTGGCGGAGCCTGCGCGAGTCGAGGGCGACTACTTCTTCGTCCGCCGGCCGATCGTCGCGATCGTGATCTCGATCGTGACGACGATCGTCGGGGTGGTCGCGATGGGCGGCCTGCCGATCGCTCAGTACCCCGACATCGTGCCGCCCGAGATCAAGATCGACGCCACGTACACCGGCGCCGACGCGGTCACGATCGAGCAGTCGGTCGCCACGCCGATCGAGCAGCAGGTCAACGGCGTCGACTACATGATCTACATGAAGTCGATCAACGCCAACGACGGCACCATGTCACTGCGCGTCTCGTTCGAGGTGGAGACGAGTATCGACATGGACAACGTGCTGGTCCAGAACCGCACGAATCAGGCCGATGCGAGCCTGCCGGTCGACGTGCGCAATTTCGGGGTCACGGTCAAGAAGTCGACCTCCAATCCGCTGCTGCTGTTCTCGATCTACTCGCCGAACGGCACCTACGACGACCGTTTCCTCGGCAACTACGCGACGATCAACATCGTCGACCAGCTCAAGCGCGTGCCGGGCGTCGGCGACGTGGTCATCTTCGGCACCAGCGACTACGCGATGCGCGTCTGGGTGAAGCCGGATCAGCTCGCCAGCCTCGGGCTCACCGTCCCCGACCTGGTCGACGCGATCCAGAAGCAGAATGCGGTGAACCCGTCGGGCAAGATCGGCGGCGAGCCGGCTCCCGTCGGCCAACAATTCACCTGGAGCGTGCGCGCCCAGGGCCGCCTCGTCTCCGCCGAGGAATTCGGCGACATCGTGGTGCGCTCGGATCCGTCCGGCGCGCAGGTGCGGCTCTCCGACGTCGCGCGCATCGAGCTCGGGTCGCTCAACTACAACCAGCGCGGGCGCCTGAACGGCAAGCCCGCCGCGATCATCGCCGCCTACCAGATTCCCGGCTCCAACGCGCTCGAGCTGGCCGCGGGCCTCAAGCGGGTGATGGAGGAGGTGAAGCAGCGCTTCCCGACGGATCTCGCGTACTCGACCTCGCTGGATACCACGCTGGCCGTATCCGAGGGCATCGTCGAGATCCAGCACACGCTGGTCGAGGCGATGGTGCTGGTGATCCTGGTCGTCTTCCTCTTCCTGCAGAGCTGGCGCGCCACGCTGATCCCGCTGCTCACCGTGCCCGTCTCGCTGGTGGGCGCCTTCATGCTCTTCCCGGCGCTCGGCTTCTCGATCAACACGCTGTCGCTGTTCGGGCTCGTGCTGGCGATCGGCCTGGTGGTGGACGACGCGATCGTCGTGGTAGAGGCCGTGCAACACCACATCGAGCACGGCCTGTCGCCGCGCGACGCCACCGTGAAGGCGATGCAGGAGGTCGCCGGGCCGGTGATCGCGATCGCGCTGGTGCTGTCGGCGGTGTTCATCCCGGTGGCGTTCGTCCCCGGCATCACCGGCCGCATGTACCAGCAGTTCGCGCTGACGATCGCGATCTCCGTGATCATCTCGGCGATCAATGCGCTGACGCTGTCACCGGCGCTGTGCGCGCTGCTGCTGCGCCCGGGCGCCACCGGCGGCGCGCTCGGCCGCTTCTTCGCCGCCTTCAACCGCTGGTTCGACCGCACGACGCAGGGCTACGTCGGTTGGACCGGCGCCTGCATCCGCAAGACCGCGCGCACGCTGCTGATGCTGCTCGTGGTCACCGCCGCAGCGGGATTGCTCGGCTGGCGCCTGCCGACCGGCTTCGTGCCTGACGAAGACCAGGGCTACCTGTACGTCAACGTGCAGCTCCCAGACGCGGCATCGATGGAACGCACGGACGCCGTTTGCAAGCAGGTCGAGGCGATCCTC
>CAZPNB010000400.1:0-10858 GCA_964587305.1 uncultured Spirochaetales bacterium
CTCTAGCGGCCCAGAGATCTTGCCAGATAACGCCCGAAAGGCTTCGAGGAGATTTCAGGTCTTTTTCCTCCGTCAACCCACTCCGCGATTACCTTGCCACGGAGAACAGTCATGACGGGCCAGCCTTTCATCTCGCGTCCCTCCCACAGCGTCCATCCCGCCGAGCTGTGAATCATATCGTCGGTCACTTTAACTTTCCGATCCAGGTCCACCACCACGAGGTCCGCATCGGATCCGGGCGCGATAACACCCTTCTTCGGAAAGAGCCCAAAGATCCGCGCCGTATTTTCCGAGCAGACTTGAACCATCCGAAGGAGCGAAATACGGCCGCGGTTCACGCCGTCAAGCATGACCGGTAACGCCGCCTCGCCCCGTGAAGGAAAACCGGTTCTGGTGGCCCAAATGTCACCCGTTACCTCCATCTCTTTGCGTGGCCTACCTGTATTGGTGTGATCACTGCCTACTGTATCGATGCGGCCATCGGCCAAGGCCTGCCAAAGGATTTCGATCGTTTCTTGGCTCCGGAGCGGCACGTTAATGCGCCACATGTCTTCGGCGAGGCTCAGATAATGAGGCCCCGTCTGCGCGTACACGGTGGCGCCGTCTGCTCTTGCGCGGGTGATCTCGTCAATCGTTTCGGGAGTAGTGGTGTGCTGGATGTAAAGCGGGCATTTCAAAATGCGCGCGTAATATGTATACGCGTGGACATGTCCGGCTTCGCAAAAATGCGGCGAGCGCTCGTTCCAAACCTTGTATTCTTTGCGCCCCGCTTTTAAAAGTCGCTCCTCGAAAAGGCGCGCGATTTCCCAGTTCTCGCAGTGCATGCATACGATCCCGGGGGGGCCCAATTTAGCGACCGCTTCCATTCCAAGATAAATGGTTCCGTCGTCAAAGCCGAAATAACCCTGGCTTTTTCGTTGGGGCCAGTACGTCGCCGTGCGCTCCGGGCTCATGAGATGGAGCTGATATTTGAACGACGTCATGCCGAAGTCCCGCGCGAGCCGCGGAATTTCTAGCGCGTGCTCGTCTTTTAGGATCTTCGGCGTGAGAAAAAAATCGACCATCGAGCGCGCCTCGCCCAACTCCTTGAACAAACCGAACGCGTCGGCATAAAGCGGCACTTCCTCTTCGGTTTTTTCAGCTTTGTAGGGCTGTCCCATGTTGGCGCTGGGCTGCATGAAGCCCCAGGTCGTAATGCCATAGGCTGCGGCGGCGCGCGTCTCCGAATCGAATTCGTCTCCGACCCAGCGGTGGCTGCCAAAATGGACTTCCGGGTCAACGACCCCGGGAATTAATGTACGGCCTTTAAGATCGATCGTCTTGAGCGCCTGCGGGGCCGTGTCTCCTTCGCCGACGGCGACGATTTTTTCCTTATCAACGGCGACAAAGCCGTCGATAATTTTTCCCGCAGTTACAATCTTTCCATTTTTAAAAAGCAACTCCACTTGGGCCATTGTCACCTCCGCGGTTGTGAATTGAGAATGATTTCATTTTTTTGCCATCTTTAGCTAAAAATCCTTCGTTTACAAGCTCCTGAATCACATCGGAATCAGCGCCGTTCTTCGATTCCGTGCTGCGCCCGTCCAAATTTCAGAGCAGGGATCCTTACAAATGGCAATCAGCGCAAAACAGAATTCCTCGTATCGAGTACAGCTACTTTCTTTTTTTTGTGACGTTCTCGACGAATCCTTCCTTCACCAGTTCCTGGATTATAGAATTGTCATAGAACTCCTCGGGCTTATGTCCAGCGTCCTTATCTGCGGGAATGGCTGCTTTAATCGCCACAGGATCATTCAGCGGCACCAAGAGAGTTTTTTTAGCGTAGTAATCCTGGGTTTTGGATGCGATCTCCCGGTCGCCTAATTTCGTATACTTCTGCATGACACGCATGGAAAACTCTTTGTCGTTTGCGTAAATATGGAGACCTTCGATCAAAGCCATAAGAAACTTCTTGAGAGAAGTGCGATTTTCCACCAGATATGGACGCATGACGAAGAAAGAGGACGTGGGATATTTGGCTCCCAGATCGCCGAGGTCAGCCAGAACCCTCAACCCTTGCGCGGTGGCCGCGAAAAGTCCCGGTGGCGCCAGAACGGAAGCTGCTACCGTGCCGGTGACGACGGCTGGAATTCTCTGTGCGTCCGGCCCCGCCTGGATAATAGTCACGTCCTTCAGACTCAAACCAAATTTTTCGACAGCCAGTTTGACAGCCAGCTCGGTGATACCTCCAAAACGGGAGATCGCAATGCTTTTTCCCTTGAGATCGGCCGACGTTCGGATGTCCTTATGAACCACAAAACCATAGGGTATCAGGTCATAGGAAGTGGCTATAATGACGGCGTCCGCACCCTGGATCTTTGCCTGAATTGGAGCTGATCCTGAAGTGTTTGCGACGTAGGTTTCGTTGGCGAGCATTGCCTGCATGCTCTGCGAGGCTCCCGCGATCATGACCAGTTCGCCGTTCAATCCATGTTTATTGAATAGTCCCGCCTCCTTCGTCACCCAGATTGGGACGTTATAGCCGGAGGTGCCTCCGTAACTGATCCTGAATGGCTGAGAATAGCCAAACCGCGGCATCGTAAGGACCATGAAAAATAGAAGCATGACCGCATATTTCCGAAACATAAATTTCCTCCTTCCGTCCGTGGCGTAATAGTAAGTTCGCTTCAGCTTGTTCATACAATTTTGTAACCTTAGTATTTGGTCGAAAGCACCGTTGCAAACTATATGGGGTAGAGCTGACTACCCGGCTTGCGCGGGATGTAGCGGCCGAGAGGTTTGTCTAGCATGATTTTCGCCTTGGACGCACCCTCCGGCCATTCCATGATGACCTGGCCGCGAAGGATCGTCATCACGGGCCAGCCTTTAAGTTTTTGACCTTCCCATATCGACCACCCGGCCGAGCTGTAAATCATGTCTCGCTGCACCGTCATCGCCCGCTGCAGATCGACCACAACAAGGTCGGCGTCCGATCCCACGCTGATTGTTCCTTTCTTGGGATAAATGCCGAAAATCCGCGCCGGATTTTCGCAACAAACCTCGACCAGCTTTTCCAGGGAGATCCGGCCTTTGTGAACGCCTTCGGTCAACATGACCGGCAAATAGGACTCGACGCGGGACGGGAAACCGCTGCTGGTATCCCAGACGTTCCCTTTGTCCATCTGTTCGCGAGACATTCCCCAATCGACATGGTCCGTGCCAATGCAGTCCAGGTTCCCTGCTCTGAGAGCTTCCCAGAGGTAAGCCATGGTTTCTTCGTCGCGCAGCGGAACGTTGAGCTTCCACACGTCATGAGAGAGAGTTAGATAGTGATGGCCGGTCTGGGCATATATCTTGGTCCCTTCTGCCTTCGCCTTTAGAATTTCCTGGATAGATTCCCTGGTAGTCGTGTGGACGATGTAGAGCGGGCAGCCCGTGACCCCTGCGTAATAGGCGTAGTTCCTGACATGTCCGGCCTCGCAGAAATGGGGGGAACGCTCATCCCAGGCGGCCATGTCCGTGCGTCCAGCCTTCTTCAAGCGTTCCTCGAAGAGGCGCACGATCTCGTAATTTTCCGGGTGAATACAAATCAAGCCGGGAGGCCCGATCGCCGCGGCCTGCTCCATCCCTAGATAGATGGTGCCGTCATCAAAACCAAGCCACCCTCCTTTCTGCCTTCCAGACCAGACAGTGTGAGTCGCGGGTCCCTGCATCATATGGAGGTAGTATTTGAAAGAGGTCACGCCGAATTCCCGAGCCACCCGCGGAATATCGAGAGCCTGCTCGTCCGTGGTGATGAAGCCCGTGAGAAAAATGTCGACACAAGAATTATTTTCCACGAGTTCGATGAACTCCGGCATAACCTGCGAAAAGGGAACCACGTCCTCAGGGCGGGGCTCGTCGATGTGTTTCTTGCGCAATTTTGGGCTTGCCTGCATCATCCCCCAAGTTGTGATGCCACCGGCCGCCGCCGCCTTTGTTTCGCTACTGAGGCTATCTTTTAAGGGTCGGTGTGTGCCGAGATGGTTTTCCGGATCAACCAGTCCGGGAAGAACATATTTGCCGGTGGCGTCAATGACTTGCCGGGACGAATCGAAACCTTCATCTGGCCCTAAAGCGACAATCTTTCCGTCCTTCACGCCGATAGCGATTTTCTTAACGCCCTCAGTGGTGACTACCTGTCTTCCCTTAATGACCAGATCCAAGTTTGTATTGACCATTAGTTTGTCCTCCCTTGGCTACAGCCTTTACAACATGAAAGAAAAAAAGTTTGGAAAACTTCAAATACAGAAAAGCCTTGATTAGCGACGATCAGAGGGTCTTTCTTCCTTGAATACTCGCTCGTAGAGTTTGCCGATGGCTACTTCGGTCTTGTCCGGAACTTGCTTTGCGATCACAGCATACAGCTTTCGCATCTTCTTACTAATAGGCTCAACTTTAGAAACCAGTGTTCCCTCGCGGAGGTGGGTGAGCTTTCCTCCCCTGACCACAACTCTGCCATCCACCAGAACCGTATCGACTGATTGACCTCCCTCGCAGAAAACCAACTGAGAGACAATATCGTTTAAAGGCCTCAAACGAAGGTGGGGCCTAAGAATCAAGAGATCCGCACGGAATCCCTTCTTAATCTTCCCAATCTTTCCTCTCCATGAGGGAATTGCCTCGGCACCATTGATAGTTCCCATCCTTAGAGCCTCGGAGGAGGTTACCCAATCTTCAGGCCTTTCCGCAGTCAGGCGAGAAAGAAACGCGGCGAGCCGCATCTGCTCGAAGATTGAATAACTGTCGCTCGTATCGCCCCCATCAGTTCCGAGTGCGACGTTAACCCCACGTTTCTTGAGCGCAACGACGGGAGCGATCCCGCTGCCAAGCTTGAGGTTGCTCGCC
This sequence comes from uncultured Spirochaetales bacterium, assembly GCA_964587305.1. GTDB lineage: Bacteria > Myxococcota_A > UBA9160 > UBA9160 > SMWR01 > JAHEJV01. Next base: position 4,867 of record CAZPNB010000400.1, read on the forward strand.
GGATTATGAACGGCGCTCGCACCGGAGGACGCCATAAGATCAATTTCTTCGTCGTTAACCCAGACACAATGAGCGGCCGAGAGACGAGAAGAAAGGAAACCCAGCCTGCGCAGACGTTCGCCCAAACCCCTCCGATAGAGTTTACGGGCACCCCAGCGCTGAAGCCTCGTTTCAAGTAAGTGCGTGTGAACTCCTAGATCGTATTTTTCAGCGAATCGAACAATCTCCCGAAGAAGGAAGTCACTACAATTGAATGGAGAGGAGGGACCCAGCATTAGGCTGGAAGTGCGACATGATGTTTTGAGATATTCCAGGACCTCAAGGACCTGTTTTTGCCAGGACAGATCCATGCTCGTATAGGACGTCTTGGTGTTGCGAGATTTTGCGGTGAGGACTCGAACGAAATCCTGATCGCTCAAAGAAGGAGCCAGGACGCCACGAATCCCGGTCTTCTCAAAAGCCCCGATAATCGCCTTCATCTTCGGTACGGAAAGACCGGGACGCGTCGAAAAGTGATCCACTACCGCAGTAACACCGCTCTTGAGCATCTCGGCGCATGCCAGTTCAGCTGCGATGCCAATGTCCGCGGATGTCAGATTCGCCATCTCTTCAGTACGCGCGCGATAGCCCTTCCAAATTTCCATTCTAACATTATCGCGAAAGCTCCTTTGAAGAACTTCCGTTAGATGGGAGTGAGCGTTAATCAAGCCGGGCATCACGATTTTTCCGGAACAATCCACTCGCTCTGCAACGGCAGAATTGCCAATGCTAACGCGTTTTCCAATTTCGGCAATAATACCATGGTCGATCAAAATCTGCTGCCCATGCAAAAGCGGCAATCGCTGATCTAACGTCACCACAAGAGCATTTTCACACAAGATCGCCATACGTCGCGCAACCGAGATTGTACCCCGGGCCATGGTATTTTCAGCTCTGTTGCCTCATAGCTGAACGGGATGCACTTCTTGAGAACGGAGTTACTTCTAGATTCCACGGAATGACTTACTCACAGATAACCAACGGGTCTTTAGCAGCCGGCTAAGAATCCTTCGGCCTCAGGCAATCTCAGTGTGGAAGATGGATATCTTCTCTGTGGCTTCGACATGCCTGACAAATCGTGTGAGCGCCTCCCGCGGGGGTACCCTCTTTCGTGGCGCTGGAACTTTCGACAGCTCCACTTTGACCACTATGAATGCCAGTCCTTGAGTAGTTAGCGCAGCCCGGGCGAGTTTCTGAAACGACTCCAGGTCGCTGACAGTTTGAGCATCGCGCACTCCGGCGCCGCGCGCTATGGCAGCGATGTCTGTCGGGCCCGCAGTGGCGGTCGGCTGGCTACCTGTTCCCTCGTACGCCTCGTTATCAAAGACGAAGATTTTAAGATTGGGCGGCGGATGCGCTGCGAGCGTGGTCAAAGCCGAAAGCAACATGAGCACGCTGCCATCCGTATCCAGAACAATGACCTGGCGGTGAGGGACAGCCGTCGCTAACCCCAAAGCAACCGGGATATGGTGACCCATGCCGGAGTCAAAAAAATTGCCGTCGCGCGGACATAGGTCGGCCCATTCCTCGGCGATGCGGCCCAGAGATAGAACGACGAGTTGGTCTTTAATGAAAGGAACCAGAGCTTTGATGCAGTCTACACTGTACATTTGTTTATTCCCGTAGCCAGCGTGATAGCAGGGTTTCAGCGCGTGCTAAAGATCCTCCACACAAACTTCGGCCCCCATGATGAGGGCAACATGATAGTTGGTGGCGCTCAGTGTCGTGAGACAGCGCCGGATACCCTGGCGGATCGACCTCTCGTCCCTGACGATGAGATAGGGTATCTGCAGGGCTTCAAGGACCGGCAGCATGGTCCGGCCATGGGCGACAGCGTAGGTCGGTTTGTCACCGATGTCCCCGCGATAGGGTATGATCATAAAACACGGCAGTCCCACGCTCATCCCCAAACGGGCGAGCTGATCGCAGGCCATCCTGACGCCGGTATTTTCCATCAGCATGACCGCCTTCATACCACCCAACCAGGCACCGCAGCAGAGGGCCACGCCTACCCCTTCGTTGGAGACCGGCCTGGTGATAAAATCCGGATCCTTAAGAAAATGAAAATAAATTTTCTTGAACCAACTATCCGGCAGGAAAGAAACAAATTTGACTCCGGCCTCTTTCAAACCGTCGATAACTTCAGTCACCACACTGTCCTTCACAGGTTCTTCCTTTCCCTTTCGGTATTCAGGATCCCAATTCTCTGGCAAAAGAGAAATCAACCAGCCGATTAGCGTCGGGCGGCTTGCTGGTCAGCCCGCGCTCCACCGCGCTATCAATGACGAGTTTGATCTTGTCTCTATCGACAACTCCGGTCGTGCTTAGCGATGGGATCAGCCTGCGGTAAAACTCCTCGGCGGATGCCCTATCGAGCTTGAAAAGGGTGACAATGTAGTTGACGACATCCTCCCTATTCTGGGGATTCTTTATGGCTCTTGAAGCTCCCACGACCGCGCGAACGACTTTCCTGACTTCCGCCGGATCTTCATTGATTCTGCTTACGGTAGTGCTGACCCCGCCCATCGGTGCTCGGTAGACCGACCCGACATCCAAGAGGATTTTGAACCCTTCTTTTGCGGCCAGGATGTCGCCCGGCGCGGCAATAACCGCCGCATCGATCGCGCCATTTTTCAGTGCGGCAACGCGGGTCAGAGTGTTGCCTATGGCCAGGAACGTAACGTCTTTTGGGTTTAGCCCGAAATGCTTGAGGACATAGACGGCGCCGCTGTAAATCGTGCCCCCGAAAGAGCTCACACCGATTTTTTTCCCTCTTAATTCGGAGACCTGGTTGACGCTTTTGGACACCACTAGGCCCCACACGGGCTGCTCATTGGCTACGGCAACCAGCCGGAACGGCATGCCCACCAGGGTTGCCTCCACGGCGGAAGTGCTGAAGGTCGTGTAGCCAAGCTCGCCAGCGGAAAGTGCGGCCAGGATCGCTTCCGCTTTGACAATGATCATTTTGGGATCCAGACCCTCCCTTTCAAAGAGTCTGCGATCCTTAGCGTAATAGATCGAAAAGTTGGTAGAGGTGACATCGCTTGTGCCGATCCGGATTTCTTTGAGTGTCTGGGCTCCGGCTGCTGGGAGATCGCTCAAAGAAAATATGAGAACGGCGAGGATACAAACCCATTTGACCGCGGAGCCTTGCTTCTTCAATCCTTTGAACATAATCCATCCTCTCTCGACGAGCGGAAGACAGGTCAGCTGTCGAGGGCAAAACTCTTCGCTTCTAGGAACGGCGACGTATTGACTACCTACCTCATCACTTCCCATTTTGTCAAGTTGATTTTCCCATCATAGGAACCTGGGGTTTTCAAGCACGCCGAGGCGTTTTTAGGTTGACAGTTTCCTTGGTCGAATGTAGATACACAATCTTCCGTAGGAAGGAAGGTCAAGGCCCATGAAAGACGCAGTCAGAAGACTCAATGTCGAATACCGATTTAACTTGAGCGACCAGGAGATCGATCTCGTGGCAAAGCAAGCGGAAGAAGCCGCGCTCTTATTCCAACCACTGTTCGAAGTCGATCTAACCGGCATTGCGCCTCTAACAATAATTGATAAAAGGGTTAGAAAGACGGCCGTTGCCAAGAAGGAAAAAAAATGAACGCGTTCGAACTCGAAGGACTGACCATCGATGAAATCGCTCCCCTGATCAGAAAGAAACAAGTTTCTCCGCTGGAGTTGACCCGGCGTTATCTTGACAGAATTAAAAAACTGAATCCCGTCCTCAACGCGTACCTGGCGATGGCGGAGGAGGGCGCCGTTGCCTCGGCTAGAAAAGCCGAGCGGGAAATCGTGAAGGGAAATTACCGCGGGCCGCTGCACGGCATTCCGTTTTCGATCAAGGACAATATCGCCGTCGAAGGAGTGACGACGACAGCCGGATCGAAGATTCTGGCGGATTGGGTACCGGATTTCGACGCCACAGTGGTCGAGCGGCTCAAAGCGGCAGGAGCCGTCATTCTCGGCAAGACCAACATGCACGAGTGGGCCAAGGGCAGTAATAGCATCAATCCGTTTTACGGCACGCCGCTTAACCCGTGGGATACGACGAGAATTCCGGGAGGATCGAGCAGTGGTTCAGCCGTTGCGGTCGCGGCGAGCCTTTGCCTCGCGTCCCTGGGCACCGACAGTGCCGGATCGGTTAGAAACCCCGCCTCTTTGTGCGGCACGGTCGGGCTCAAGCCGACCTTCGGCAGAATCAGCTCTTTCGGCGGTGTCGCCGGGACCGGCGGCTATACCGTGAATCACTTCGGCATATTTACCCGCACCGTTAAAGATTGCGCCCTGGTGCTAAACCAAATCGCCGGATACGATCCCAAGGATCCGCTGAGCTCGGACGAGCCTGTGTCTGATTATACCAAGACGAGCGGAACCCCAGTGAAGGGAATGAAAATCGGCATTATCAAGGGGTACTTCGAGCAATGCTTGGTTGGCGACGTACGCCGTGCGTTCGGCGAGGCTTTACGAACTTTTAAAGCCCTCGGCATGAAAACCCAGGAAATTAATATTCCTCACATGGATCTGGTTCCGGCAGCGCAAGCCGCGAGTACGCGCCCGGAAGCCAACTCCGATCATGATTACTATCTGCGAACACGCCCGCGGGACTACAGCCCGGGGCTGCTTTACAGTCTCATTGCCGGGCTTTTGACGCCCGCTCCCGTATACGTCACGGCCCAGCGCGTGCGGCGCTTGCTCTGCCAAGAGTTCGACGCCGCCTTCGAGTCTGTGCAAGTGATTCTCGCGCCGACGATTTTCAGCCCCGCGCCGACGATCGACGAGTGTAACCGTGGCTATATCGAAGCCGACGGCAAGAGAATCAAGCTCCAGGATCGCGCGGGAAATTTCCTGACCCGCTACACCATACCTTTCAACGTAACCGGCCTTCCAGACATGAGCATTTGTTGCGGCTTCTCGACCTCGGGTTTGCCCATCGGCATGCAGATTGTCGCGCCGCCGTTTCGAGAGGACGTGGTGTTTCAAGTCGCGGCCGCCTACGAGAGAGCCACGGAATGGCATAAAAGAAACCCGCCACTTTAGCGGCGTTGCGCGCCAGCCGCTCAATCCCCGTCAGTCAAGCGATTGCCGCAACGGCTTGCGTCTTTTCAACGAAGTCAGTATCGACCAGCGCGGCGCACGAGGGGCAATAAAACTGCCGCAATAGATAGTCACCATCCAAAATGGCTATGAGGCCACCAGCCGTAGCCGGCGGCAATAAGCGAACTTTGCAAACCTCGCGCCAATCTTGGTCGGCACGGCAATATTGAAATTGACACTTGCTGCAGCGAATCCACTTGCTATCGGTGCCGTCGACAACTTCCAGATTTTCTCGTAGAGGATAACTCATGCTTGCTCCTCTAGCCGCTGCTTGAACAGATCGGAGCGCAGCTTTGCCGTGGCGGCTAAGTCGAGCGTCGTGTCATCACCCTCGATAGCGACGCCATAAATAGCTCGTGCGTCTTGGCGCGACACAATACCGTCTTCGACGTCACGTAGGACTCTTAGAGGGTCTCGCTCGAGCGGGTCGCCGTAGCCACCGCCGCTCGACACGCGCATGTAAAGAATGTCGTTTTTGCCAAGGTCAAACTCACAATAAGGCAAGAGTCTGCTGTTGCCGCCGAGATCGTCAAGCTGGACAGGAGATTCATCGTCAGCCATGGTTGCCGCGACGCGGGTTCCTTGGGTTAACATCAGCAAGCTCGGCGCGCCGGGATAACCGCCAAAGAGTCCCTGACCGGAGTTTCTCAGTCCGGCGACTCCAAGGGCCACGCCTTTAATCTTACCTTCGGGCGCGTCATGCACGGTCAGCGCCGACTCGCTGCCGGCGCCGCCGCGGTACTTGCCTGCTCCGCCACCGCCTTTAGTATTGCGTCTGAATAAATAGAGCAGAGGAAAATTTGCCTCGAGCCATTCAATGTTATGGGAACTGAGGCCGTCAGCGGTATCG
>CAZPNB010000401.1:0-4539 GCA_964587305.1 uncultured Spirochaetales bacterium
CGTTGATCCACGCCGAGCCGGAGGCGGTCGACGTCGCGAAGAGCCTCGCAGACGCCACCCTGATCGCCCCCGCGCTGCTCCCGCACGAGCTCGACAGCGTGTGCGCGAAGAAGATCCGAGCGAATCCGCGAGATCGTCGCCGATTGCTCGAAGCGCGCGCGCTCGCGGGCGAGCTCGGAATCGCGCTGCTGGAGGTGGACCACGGCGGTGTCATCGAGCTCGCCCTCGAGACGGGGCTGACCGCGTACGACGCCGCCTACCTTTGGCTGGCGGCCGCGCACGGCGCCGACCTGGTAACACTCGACGCGCGGCTCGCCCGCGCCGCGGCGCGGGCGCGGCCCTGAGGGACCTCGAATCGGTGCGCTGGATCGTCGCCAAGGGAATCATGTTCCTGGGCATCGCCGTACTGGCGAGCGTGTTGATCCTCCTCGAGATGCCATCGTTCGAGGTGGCGATGCTGCTGGCGCTGCTGGTGTGGGCGTCGTGCCGCTTCTACTACTTCCTGTTCTATGTGCTCGAGCGCTACGTCGATCCGACGATGCGCTATGCGGGGCTGTGGGACTTGCTGCAGGGCATGAAGCGGCGACGGGACGGATTGCGACGGGACGTCTGATCGCGACGGCTTCGTAGCGTCGTTACCGGCCCTGACCCGGAAACTCGAGATCAGCGCGGCCGGTCGCCGGCCAGCGTCACCCGGTGCATCACGCGCCGCTCCGCGTAGTCGGGAACCGCGTAGTGCTGCACCGCGCGGTTGTCCCAGAACGCGATCGAGTGCAGGTCCCAGCGGAACCGGCACTGGAACACCGGGTCACGCACGTGATCGCAGAGGAAGCGCAGCAGAAGCTCGTCTTCGCGCGGCGGGAGCCCGACCAGGCGCACCGTCGAGGTGCCGTTCACGAACAACGCCTTGCGCCCGGTGATCGGGTGCGTGCGCACCACCGGGTGCGTCACCGGTGGCCATTTCGCCTGCACCTCGGCCTGGTTCGCGTCGCTGTGCCCGGCGTCGATCGCCTTCTGCAGCGCGCGGGTGATGTCGTGCACCGCCCGCAGGCCGTCGAGCAGGCGCTTCATCGGCGCCGACAGCGCGTCGTAGGCGGCGACCATGCTCGCGAAGCAGGTGTCGCCGCCATAGGTCGGGAGCGCCACCGCCTTCAGGATCGAGCCCATCGGCGGCTCGGCCATGAACGTGTTGTCGCTGTGCCATTCGCCGTCCTCGCCCTTCGGCAAGATCTGGTCGAGCACGACCAGCTCCGGGTCGCTGCCGAACTCGGGCGCGAACGGCGGGATGCTCACCGGCCCCATCTGCCGCGCGAACGAGAGCTGCTGCTCGGGCGTGATGTCCTGGTCGCGGAAGAACACCACGCCGTGCGCGAGCAGCGCCTCCTCGACCGCGTCGACCTGCTCGTGGGAGAGCGCGCGGCGGAGATCGATCCCCGCGATCTCGGCGCCGACGTTCGGCGTCAGGGGTCGGATCGAGAGCTTGTTGATCGCAGGCATCGGCGTTCCGTCCCGCCGGCCAGCCTATGCCATCCGATGGCTGCCGCGCACGATAAATCGCCATCCGCGGCCCGATCGTGCCGGAGCCCACCGCCGCGCTGCTCGCGCTGGCTGGCCGGTCCGCTCGACTCGCCGGGGAGGCTGCGCTACTGCCGGAGCGCGCCTGGGGGACGGGACTTGGCACTGGGCATCCGCGACCGCATCGAGCACGGATTCGAACGCTTCGGGCGCGTGATCGCGCGCCGGCCCTGGCTGGCGATCGGGCTGTGCACGGCGCTCGCCCTCGGTCTCGCGGCCTATGCCCCGCTGGTCGAGCTGGACACCTCGACCGAGCAGATGCTCAAGCCGAACGATCCGATCCGGCTGCGCTACGAGGAATTCCGCGAGCAGTTCGGGCGTGACGAGCTGATCGTCGTCGGCATCGCCGCGCCGCGCGTCTTCGCGCGCGACTTCCTCGAGCGCCTCACCGCGCTGCACCGGGAGCTCGAACGCGACGTGCCGAAGCTGGTCGACGTCACCAGCCTGGTGAACGCGCGCGACGTGCGAGGCGTCGGGCAGGAGCTGGTGGTCGAAGACCTGCTCGAGGAGATCCCCGGCAGCGACGCGGCGCTCGCCGCGCTCGAAGCCCGGGTGCTGGCGAGCCCGACCTACCGGGATCTCCTGATCTCGCGCGACGGGACCTTCACGGTGATCGTCCTCGAGACCGAGGCCTACTCCTCGTTGGGAGAGGTCGACGTGCTCGCAGGCTTCGAGGAGCCAGAGGCGACCGCCGCCGGCGGCGAGAAGCCCGCGCGCCGCTTCCTCAGCGGTGAGGAGAACCGCGAGATCGTCCTGGCCGTGGAGGCGGTGGTGGCGCGGCACGCGGCCGCTGGCTTCGCGATCCACGTCGCCGGCACCCCGTTCATGATCAACCGCATCGCCGAGCTGATGCAGCGCGACATGCAGCGCTTCGTCGCGCTCTCACTGCTGGTGATCTCGGTGCTGCTCTACTTCCTGTTCGGCAGCGTCGCCGGCGTGCTGCTGCCGCTGCTCGTGGTGGTGCTCTCGCTCGCGGACATGCTGGGGCTGTTCGTGCTGGCCGGCCAGAAGATCACACCCCCTTCCCAGATCATGCCCACGTTCCTGCTCACCGTGGGCGTGGCCTATCCGGTGCACTTCCTGTCGATCTTCTTCAAGGAGCTGCGGAGCGGTGCGTCGCGCGCAGACGCCGTGACGCAATCGCTCGGCCACTCGGGCCTGCCGATCGTGATGACCGCGCTCACCACGATGGGTGGCATGGCCTCGTTTGCGACAGCGTCGCTGCAGCCGCTCGCGATGCTCGGCTATCTCGTGCCGATCGGCGTTCTGTTGGCAGTGATCTACAGCCTGGTGCTGCTGCCGGCGCTCGTGATGGTGATCCCGCTCGCGGGCGCGCGCATCGATCGCAGCGACGCGGGCCACGGGCACATCGACCGGATGCTGCTCGCGTGCGGGCGCATCTCGCTGCGCCACCGGATGCCGATTCTGGCCGCGACGCTGCTCCTGTGCGCGCTCTCGGTGTGGGCGGCGTTCTCGCTGCACTTCTCGCACAACCCGATCCAGTGGCTGCCCGAGGCCGACCCGCTGCGCCGGGCCACCGAGGTGGTCAACGAGCGCCTGGGAGCCAGCACGACCCTCGACGTGGTCGTGGACACCGGGCGGGAGAACGGCCTGCACGAGCCGGCCGTGCTCGACGGGCTCGACCGCCTGCGCGCCTACTCCGAGGCCTACCGCGACCCGCTCGTCTCGGTGGCGCGCGCCACCTCGGTGGTCGACGTCGTGAAGGAGATCCACCGGGCGCTCCACGAGAACCGGCCGGAGTTCTACGCGATCCCGCGTGAGCGGCCGCTGGTGGCCCAGGAGCTGTTGCTGTTCGAGAACACCGGCGCCGACGATCTCGAGCGGATCGTCGACTCGACGTTCAGCACCGCGCGCGTCACGCTGCGGCTTCCCTGGGGTGATGCGTTCGCTTTCGCTCGCTTCGTCGGCGACCTCGAGCAGCGGCTGCCCAGCCTGCTGGGCGACGGGGCCAACGGGGCGATCACCGGGCTGGTCGGGATGATGAGCCGCACGCTGACGGCCGTCACGCTCAGCATGGCGTGGAGCTACGCGACGTCGCTCGCGGTGGTAACGACCCTGATGGTCCTGCTGATCGGGAACCTGCGCGGCGGGCTGGTGAGCATGCTCCCCAACCTCGCGCCGATCCTGTTCATGCACGCGCTGATGGCGGTTGCCGGCGTGCCGCTCGACGCGTTCACGCTGATGGCGGGCTCGACGGCGCTGGGCCTGGCCGTCGACGATACGATCCACTTCATCCACGTGTACCGGCGCGAGATCGAGCACTGCGGGGACGCCGAAGAAGCCGTGCGCCGCACGCTCACCAGCACCGGACGCGCAAACCTGATCGCCTGCGTGGTCCTCTCCAGCGGCTTCTTCATCTTCCTGATCTCGTCGATGCAGAACCTGGCCAGCTTCGGCCTGCTGACCGGCTTCGCGTTCCTGGCCGCGCTCGTCGTCGAGCTGCTCGTGACGCCGGCGCTGCTGGTGACGACGGCGGTCGGCGGCGTGCGGTCGGAGAAGGCCGCCGCGCTTGCCGCGACGACCGAGGGCACATAGCTTCGCCCCCCCGTGATCCGCATCGACTCGCTCTCCAAACGCCACGGCAGCCAGATCCTGTTCCTCGAGGCATCGGCTGCGGTGAATCGCGGCGACAAGGTCGGCCTGGTCGGGCCGAACGGCGCCGGCAAGACCACGGTGTTCCGGCTGATCGCGCGCGAGGAGGAGACGGACGGCGGACAGATCGCGATCGATCGCGGCGTGACGATCGGGTACTTCAGCCAGGACATCGGCGAGATGAAGGACCAGAGCGTGCTCGAGGCGACGCTCGACGGAGCCGGCCCCGTCTCCGAGGCCGCGCGCGCTGCACGAGCTCCAGCACGCGCTCGCCGATCCGGACCGCGCCGGCGAGCTGGACGCCCTCGTCGAGCGCTACGGCGACGCGCAGACGCGCTTCGAAGCGCTGGG
>CAZPNB010000402.1:0-5688 GCA_964587305.1 uncultured Spirochaetales bacterium
GCACGTGATCGACAGCGACTGGGGTCTGCTCGCCGTCGAGCCGCTCGGCGCCGAACGGATGGCGGAGCTGCTCGCGGCGGCGGCGCCGGCGTACAAGACACCGCTGATCGGCCGCAAGCTCCACGGCGCGCTGCGCGCCGCGGGCTTGCGCGACGTGAAGATCGAGATCCGCGCGACCGCAGACACGAAGGGCTTCACCGCGCCGATCGTGTTCAACATGCTCGGCTACGCGCGCGCGTCGGGCCGCCTGCCCAAAGCCACGCTCGACGCGCTCGCTGCCGACGTGAAGCGCTCGCTCGCCGACGGGACGTTCCTGTTGATCCTGCCGCAGTTCCTGGTCACCGGGAGTGCGTGAAGATCCGTCGAAGTCGTCATCTTTGCTCCGGGATCGCTCGTGATCCGATTCGACGCGGCGGGCCGACTCCCTCTCTCGAACACGCAGCGCGATTCCGAGCGCTGCCGCACCCCTAGCGATAGAGCACCGCGTCGGATGTCGCGCGCGGGGCGCGCAGGCGCGGAAACGCGCCGAGCGTCAGATCGGAAACCGAGCCCTGCAGCACCAGCTCGACCGGCACGAGCGCCTCGCGGCTGCGCACCATGCCGTAGCGCTCGCGGATGCCGCGGTACGCATAGCGCGCCTCGGCGGCGGGGCGGGCATCGATATCGTCAGCCAGCCCCAGCCGCGCGCGCTCGAACAGCACGTCTCGCTGCGGGTCGGGCTCGAGCGCGTCGTCTTTGTCGAGCAGCGAGTTCCGGAAGCTCGTCTCCTCGAGCTGGGCGACCAGGCGCGCCATCGCTTCGGAGGACAATCGAGCGTCGAGACGCACCGCGGGATCGTCCTCGTCGCCGCTCTCCGCTAACACGGAGATTGCGATCAACCGTCCACCGACGAGCGAGACGCCGTCGGGGTGAAGCTCGCCGTTGCGCGGCTCGTCGTCGAGCAGCTCGGGCACGAGGTCCAAGCCGTTCGCACCGGCGACCTGCGGGTTCTCGAGCAGGAAGCCGCGCGAGAGTCGGATCGCGTGCGGCGTGTGCTCGGCCACCTGATCGCGCGCGAGGTGCCCGGCCTCGCCGCCGGCACGCGTCTCCGGAAAGGTACGCGCGACGTTTGCCAGGAGTCCTGCGCGCAGGTCGCTGCGCTGCTCGTCCGACGCGACGCGCAGCGCCTGCTCGGCGGCGCGCTCGCGCAGCGCGTCGAGCTCGCCGTCGTCCGGATCTTCCCTGCGTTCGGCCACGCGCAGCGCGCCGACCCAGTTCTCTCGCTGCCGCTCGAATCCTTCGAGCGAGTCGCGCACTAGGCCCGCGTGCGCGCCGCGCGGGCTCGCCGCGAGATAGCGGCGCGCGTGCACTGCCGTGGCGGCGGCGCCGGGCGTGGCGCCGCGCCACGGGAGCTGGAGCAGCCGGATCGGCAGCAGCGCCGCGCCCTGCACGCGCCACGGAAGATCGAGCAGGTACTCGAAGGCGCCGAGCACGCCGCTCTCGGCGCGCGCGGCGAGCGGTCCGAGCAGTATCCAGGCTGCCGTGCGCCGGCGCTCGGCGGCGCGCGCGCGCACGAACGCGCCGTAGGGGTGGCGGATCGGATCGGCGAGCTCGGCGGCCGCGTGGCGGGCCATCGGGGAATCTGGTGTTTGTGCGAGCGCGGAGAGCGTCTCCCACATCGCGGCGTCGTCGCCGGCGCGGCCGAGGGCGGTCGCGCGCAGGAAGTTCTGCTCGTCGTGGAGCGGCGCCTCGGCCGCCGGCGCGGCGACCTCCCGGAATCCGCCAGCGCCTAGCGCGGCCAGGATCGGGCCGCGCTCGAGCGGGCCGACGGCGGCGTCGAAGCCCACCGCGGACGCGAACGCGCGACGTCGCGCCGCGATCTGCTGCTCGGCCTGCTGCGCGATCTCGCGCGCGTCCTCGCTGTCGATGTGGCGACGCGCGCGGCGCGCGTAGAAGAGCGCTGCGTCGGGGAGGCCGTCGCCCTGCGCGTCCTCGGCGAGCGAGAGGGCGCGCGCGTACTGTGTCTCCCGCCAGTCCGCCTGATAGGCCTCGATCTTCGGCGCGAGCTCCGCCACCTCGGGTGCGTCCGGGTACTGGCGGCGAAACCGCTGCCACTGCACGAGCGCCTGGCGGCGCTGGAGCGGAAGCGCGTCTTCGCGCACGAAATCGATCGAGTAGTGCGCGAGCGCGCGGCCGAGCGTGAACGGCAGCAGCGTGAGCGAGAAGATCGAGCGACCGACCGGCTCCGACACCGCGTTGAACAGGCGCGCGACGGCGATGAAGCGCGCATCGCCGATCCGCTCACTCGCCAGCGCGAGCGGGTCGTCCGCGAGCCAGCGCTCGAGCCGCTCGCGCGATGCGGCGTCGAGGTCGTCGCGCTCGAGCAGGCGCTCGGCGGCGGCGCGGCCCGCGCGGCCGGGGAAGCACACCGCGTCGGCCGCCTCGATACCGGCCGGGACGAGCCCGGTCGGGTCGTCGTGCCGCTGGTGATCGCGTTCGGCCGACTCGAGCGCGTCCAGCGCGCCGGTCACCTGGGACGGCTCGCCGGAGAGCGCTGCGACGGCGAGGTCGGCGGCAGCGTGATCGAGCGCGTCGGGCACGATCGCGGCAGAGCGGCGCTCGTGTCCGATCGGCTCACCCAGCGGCAGAGCGGCCGGCGTCTGACAGGCGAGCGCACCGGCGGCCCAGAGCGATGCGGTGACGCGGTGCCGCGGGCGGCGCGTCATGGCGCGAAGCGATCCCGGTCCACCGAGAGCGCGAACGCGAGGAATGCTTCGAGGCGCCGCGCCGCCTCCAGCTTCTCGGGGATGCCATCGCGTGCAGCCACCATCTCGTAGACTCGCGAGCCCGAGTCGACCAGGTCGCCGAACTCCCCCGGATCGAAGCGCAGGCCCTCGGGCGGGTGGTCCTCGACGTACGCGACGGAGAGGTCGACGTAGAAGTCTGCCAGCGACAGCAGGTGCCGCGCCGCGTGCTTGCTCTCACCGTGGCGCAGCGCCACGCGCTGGAGCTCGCTGGCGGCGCGCAGATCGCCGTCAGGAATCACGTCGCGCAGGCGGGTGAAATAGCGCGCGCGCTCGAGATCGCAGCGTTCGATCTCCTCAGCGAGCACGAACGCGTGATGAGTTCCATCGGCCGTGCGGGCCAGCACTTCGAGCCGCGCGGCGCGCTCTTCGAAGCGCGCGAGCGCGGTGTCGGTGTCGGAAATCTCGAGCACGCCGATCCGCTCTTCACTCGCCATTGCCGGCGCGAGCGGCGACGGCGCCGCCAGCGCGTCGTGCAGCGCGTCGAGCAGGTCGGCGCTGCGAAGCGCCTCGGCGCGCAGCGTGGGCTCGTGCTCGGCGGCGATGTGGTAGGCGTCGGCGGCGAGGTCGTACGCGCGCAGCCGCTCGAGCGAGCGCGCCTTCGCGAACACGATCGCGCCGTCGAGGTGGCCCGCGCGCAGCGCATCGGCATGGAGCTGCTCCAGGTTCTCGAGCCGCAACAGGCTGCTGCGGTACACGTTGCGATCGGTGAAGTCGCGCGCCGGCTCGAAGCGGTAGGTGTCGTCCGGCACGTGGCGCTCGAGCACCGCGATGATCTCGAGCGCGCTGGCGCTCGGCCGGTAGCGCGGATCGATCTCCGGCGAGGATGCACACGCGAGCGCACAGGCTGCCGCGACGACGGCACCGATGTGGAGCCTCGCGGATTCAAACGGAGCGGCCACGCGACGCCAGCACGTTCAGCATCTTCTCGGTCGCGATCACCGCTGCGGCGAGCTGATCGGAGTCGACGCCGAGCGTGGCGAAGGTGTCCCTCGTCCGCGTCTCGCGGCGCCACGTGATGACGGTCTCGACCAGCGCGGTGGTACGGCCGCCCGGCGGGATGCGTACGCGGAAGTCGGTGAGCATCGCGACCTCGAGACCGAGCTTGCCGGCCGCCTTGCGCAGCGCGGTCATGAACGCGTCGTAGCCTCCGCCGCCGTGCGCGCGTGCCACCGCGCTGCGGTGCTTGTATGCGAGCGTCACCTCGGCCTGCGGCGGCTCGCCGGTCGCCACCGTGACGCGGTAGTCGTGCACGCGCACGAGCTGCTCATCGGGCGTCTTCAGCACGTCGGCGATGATGTACGGGAGATCCTCGGCGACCACGGTGTGCTTCTTGTCGCCGAGCTCGATGATGCGCTGGAGCACCAGTTCGCGGTCCTCGGGCGGAAGTGCGATGCCGAGGCTCTTCAGGTTGTGGTCGAGCGACGCCTTCCCCGACAGCTTGCCGAGCGCGTACTTGCGCCGCTGGCCGAAGCGGTCGGGAGCGAGGCGGGTCTTGTAGAGATCGCCCTTCGCGTCGCCGTCGGCGTGGATGCCGGCGGTCTGCGTGAACACGTCGCGGCCCACCACCGGTGTGTTCGCCGCGACGTCCTTGCCGCTGAACGTCGCGACCAGGCCCGAGATCGAGGCCAGCCGCGCTTCGACCACGCCGGTGCGATACTCGCTGTGGTCGTGCAGCGTGGCGACGATCTCGGCGAGCCGCGTGTTGCCGGCGCGCTCGCCCATGCCGTTTACGCTGGTGTGCACGCCGCGGGCGCCGGCGCGCACGGCGGCCAGGCAGTTGGCGTTGGCGAGGCCGTAGTCGTTGTGGGCGTGAAACTCGAACACGCTGTCGGGCCAGGTCGAGGTCATCAACCCGACGTAGCGCGCGGTGTCGTCGGGCGAGAACACGCCGAGCGTGTCGGCGAGGTAGATACGCTCGACGCCGAGCTCGCGCATCCGCTGCACCATCGCGAACACGTAGTCGAACGACTCGCGCACGCCGTTCGACCAGTCTTCGAGGTAGGCGTTCAGCCGGATGCGCTTGCGGCGCGCGTTTCGCGCCGTCAGTGCTACGCCGTCGCGGTGCTTCTCCGGCGAGAGGCCGAGCTGCTTGCGACAGTGCCGCTCCGAGCCCTTGACGAGCAGGTTCATCACGCGGCCGCCGGTGGCCGCGACCCAGTCGACCGAGGGGCGTCCGTCGCAGTAGCCGAGGATCTCCACGCGCGGCAGCAGGCGCTTGGTGCGCGCCCAATCGGTGACCAGCCGTGCCGCCTCGCGTTCGCCCTTCGATACGCGGGTGGAGGCGATCTCGATCCGGTCGACCTTCACCTCCGAGAGCAGGATGCGCGCGAGCTGGAGCTTCTCGGCGGGCGTGTAGGCGACGTCGGGCGTCTGCTCGCCGTCGCGCAGCGTCGTGTCCATGATCTGGACGCGGGGATTTTGCGGGCCGGCCAAGATGGAAGCTCCGGCTCGCGATTGTGACGGTGCGCCGCAGTGTGTCAACTCATACACTGGGCGGCGATGGCAGAGCACACGCTCGAGACGCTCGATGTGGCGCCGGCCGAGATCGGACGGCGTCTGGACGTCTTCCTCGCCGAGCGGCTGTGCTTGTCGCGCACGGGGGTGCGTCGGCTGCTCGCTCGCGGCGCGGTGCGCGTTGGCGGACGTTCGGTCGCGGAGGGAGACAAGGGTCTGGCGCTGCGCGCGGGCGAACGCATCGAGGTGTCGGACGCATCTCCCGTCGCTGCGGAGGAGATCCCCGCCGAGCCCGACGCGCCGCTGCACGTGCTCGCGGAGGGACCCGGCTGGCTCGTCGCCGACAAGCCGCCGGGCGTTCCGGTGCATCCGCTCGAGCCCGGCGAGCGCGGGACGCTGCTCGGCGCGGTCGCGGCGCGCCACCCCGAGATCCAGGGCGTCGGCGAGG
>CAZPNB010000403.1:0-3571 GCA_964587305.1 uncultured Spirochaetales bacterium
CGTGGCGGGCGGTGAACTTGAGATCGTTCCCGGCGCTGAAGGCGCGGTCGCCGGCGCCGGTGATGATCGCGACCCACATTTCCGGATCGGCGGCGAAGTCGTCGAAGACCTTCTCGAGCTCGAAGTTCGCCGGCGGGTGCAGGGAGTTCATCACCTCGGGTCGGTTGATCGTGACGATCGTCAGGTGGCCGTCGCGCTCGACTTCGCAGAACTCGGGCATCGCGATCTCCTTCCACTCCGGGGATTCGCGCCTTCGGCGCGGTGGCACCTAGAATAGTCGCCACGTGGGCCGAAGGACACCGATCCTGCTGGCGCTCGCGGCATGTTGCACGAGCGCACCGCCGAGCAAGACCCGCTGCCCAGCGATCAATCAGGCAGCGTCGGAGCCCACGAGACGCCGTTGATGTGGCCGCCGCCGTCCACGAACAGCGTGTTCCCGGTGACGTAGCGCGCATCCTCGGAGGCGAGGAACGCGACCACCGGAGCGATGTCCGTCTCGGGGTCGCCCATGCGGCCCATCGGGTTCTGCTCCAGGAGCTTCGCCGCGTTCTCGGGGCTCGCGCGCACAAACGCCTGATACGAAACCGAGACCGCCGCCGGGCAGATGATGTTCGCGCAGATGCCATGACGAGCCCACTCGCGGGCCGCCGTGCGCGTGAGCGCGCGCAGGGCCTCCTTCGCGGTGTTGTACTCGGCCGTGTACATGTGGGCGTTCACTCCGTTGAGCGAACAGACGCTGACGATCCGGCCCCAGCCAGCATCGCGCATGTGTGGGAAGACGGCCTGCATCGACCAGAACGAGCTCATCACCCCGACCCGCCAGCCGTGCTCCATCGCGGCTTCGGTCTTGTGCTCGAGGCGAGCGACGCTGCCACCGCCCCAGGCGTTGTTCACGAGGATGTCGGCGCTGCCCAGCTCGGAAACCGCGCGCTCGACCGCGGCCACGACCTGCTCTCGGACGGCGACGTCGGTGGGTACGAAGAGCGAGCGCACACCGAACTCTGCCGACAGCTCGGCCGCGCAGGCCCGGCCACTCTCCTCCGAGAGCTCCGCGACGAGCACACGAGCCCCTTCGCGAGCGAAGCGCCGCGCGATGCCGCGCCCGATGCCCTGCCCGGCACCGGTGACGATCGCCGCCCGCCCCGAGAGTCGCTGCACGTCAGGCGCTCCGCGCGAGACCGAGCTCGCCGAGCCGCTCTTCGAGCAGCGGAATCCGATCGTGACCCCAGAACAGCTCGCCCCCCAGGCAGAAGATCGGGACGCCGAACACGAGGTCGGCGTGCGCCTCCTCGACGCAGGCATCGAGCTGCTTCAAGCCGTCGCCCGCCAGAAACTCGCGATAAGCCGAAGCGTCGTGGCCCTGCTCGTCGATCAGCGCCGCCACCTGTTCGGGCAGGTCGATCTCGAGGCGGTGGTCGAAGAAGCGCCGGAAGACTTCCAGGCTGTAGCTCTCGAAGAAGCCCTCGCGCTGGGCGAACAGCCCGCCGATCAGCGCGGGCGAAGAGTCGTAGACCTTGCGCGGGCCGCGGATCGGGAACCCACCGCGCCGGTTCGCCCAGCGCCGCGCATCCATGTAGGAGTAGCGGGCCTTCCACTCCGAGTAGGTGCTGCGCTGGCCGGGACCCTTGATGCGCAGCGTGAACGGCAGGAAACGCATCGACACCTCGAAGCGCTGCGGCAGCGCGAAGGCCGGCTCCATCGCGAGGTAGGCGAACGGACTCTTGTAATCGAAGTAGAGCTTGAGCTCCAACGAACCGCGCTCCTCGATTCGGGGTGCGTCAGAAGAGCACTGTGTCCGCCGGCTCGGGCGCACCGTATCGGCCGCGAAGGTAGCTCGCCGATGCGTGTTGCAACGGCGTCTCGCTATCGATCGTCGCGCTCCTCCGGCGGCGCTTCGAGCGCCTCGATCTCGGCGGCAATCGACTCCCAGTCGACGTAGCGCGCGTCGATCGCGGCGCGCACCTCGTCGCGTTGCGCGAGCGTCGCGCGCACGAAGTCGCCATCGCTGTAGACGTCGGGCTCCGTGAGCTGATGCGTGAGCTCCTCGACCCGCTCCTCATCCTCGAGGATCTCCTGCTCGAGTGCAGCGAGGCGCTTGTGCGCGCGCTCGAGCTGGCGCTCGCGATCCTTGCCTCGCTGGCGGTTCGCGATCCGCTGCTGCTTCGCATCGACGGCCGGGGCCGCGACGTCGGCGCTCGCCGTAGGACCGGGACGCTCCGACTCGAGCGTGCGCTCACCGGCCCGGCGATAGTCGGAATAGTTTCCCGGATAGGAACGCAGCGCGCCGCCGCGCACCTCGACGACGCGGGTGGCGAGGGCGTCGATGAAATCGCGATCGTGAGAGATGAACAGCAGCGTTCCGCGATAGCCGCGCAGCGCGTCCTCGAGCACTTCGCAGGACTCCACGTCGAGATGGTTGGTGGGCTCGTCGAGCACCAGGAAGTTGCGCGGGCGCAGCAACAGCTTGGCGAGCGCTAGCCGCGCCTTCTCGCCGCCCGACAGCACCTCCACCTTCTTCTCGACGTCGTCGCCCGAGAACAGGAATGCACCGAGATGCCCGCGCAGCCGCGGCCCGTCCTCGGTCAAAGCAGAGGACTCGAGCTCCTCGAGCGCACTGCGGCGCGGATCGAGCGATTCCAGCTGGTGCTGGGCGTAGAACGCGATGTCCACATGGTGGCCTAGCGTCCGCTCGCCGGCGTCCATCGGCAGCACCCCGGCGGCGATCCGCAGCAGCGTCGATTTCCCCGCGCCGTTGGGACCCACCAGCACCACACGCTCGCCGCGGCGCAGCGAGAGCACGGCGCCCGCATAGATCACCTGCGCGCCGTAGCTCTTGTGGACGTCCCGCAGCGAGAGCACGCTGTCGCCGGAGCGCCGCGGCTCCGGAATGCGCAGGCGCATCGAGCGTTGCTTCGCCGCCGGAGCTTCGATCCGCTCGATCTTCGCCAGCGCCTTGACTCGACTCTGCACCTGGCGCGCCTTCGACGCCTTGTAGCGGAAGCGCTCTACGAAGCGTTCGACCTCGGCGATCTCGCGCTGCTGATTGCGCTGGCGCGCGCGGAGCTCTTCCTGCCGCGCCTCGCGCGCCTGCTGGTAGCGATCGAAGCCACCCTCGAACACGACCAGCTCGCCCCGCTCGAGCTCGACCATGCGGTTGGCGTGGCGCCGGAGGAACGCCCGGTCGTGCGAGATCACGATCGCGCCGCCGCGGTACTCGGCCAGCGTCTCTTCGAACCACTGGATCGACGGCAGATCGAGATGGTTGGTCGGTTCGTCGAGGAGCAGGACGTCGGGCGCTCCGAGCAGCAGCTTCGCGAGCGAAACGCGCATCCGCCAACCGCCGCTGAATGTCCTGAGCGGGCGGTCGAAGTCGCCGGCGCCGAAGCCCAGGCCCGCCAGCACCCGCTCGACGCGGGCCGCGCGCTCGAAGCCCCCGGCGAACTCGAACGCCGCGCGCTCGCGGTCGTAGCGCAGGGCGAGGTCGGCCGGCACCTCGACACCCCGGTCTCCCAGCACCGCCATCTCCCGTTCGAGGCGGCCGATCTGCTGCTCGAGGGCAGCCAGATGCTCT